>NZ_JBRREH010000119.1:0-12086 GCF_056760175.1 Stenotrophomonas sp. STEN021
TTTTATTGTTTCGCGCGCGCGGGGGGGGGGGGGGGGCGGGCGCCGCGTACCAACCCCACCCACCCCTACACCCCCGGGGGGGCCCCCACCCCCCCCCGACCGTCTCACTGCAGCTGGATCAGCCTGCCAGCTTGGCGGCTTCGGCCAGCAGGGCAGCAGCCAGCGGGTTGGCGAAGGCCAGCAGCAGGCCAACGGCGACCGAGATGATGAACGCGGCGTCGATCAGGCCGGCGGTGATGAACATGCGGACCTGCAGGACCGGGATCAGTTCCGGCTGGCGAGCAGCCGATTCCAGGAACTTACCAGCCATGATGGCCAGACCGAGGCCAGCGCCAAGTGCGGCCAGGCCGATCATGATGCCGACGGCAAGGGCGGTGGAGCTCTGAACTTGGGCGAGGTTGGTCAGGACGGCGAAGTACATGGTTATCTCCAGGAACTTTAAGTAGCTAAGGGTGATGAAACGGATGAAGGTTGAAACTGGGTGAAGCTTGTAACTTTAGTGACTGTCTTCCGACAGGCTCAAGTACACGATGGTCAACATCATGAAGATGAAGGCCTGCAGCGGGATCACCAGCAGGTGGAACAGCATCCAGCCAAAGCCGAACACGCCACCGGCAACGGCACCGAATACACCGGCGCCGCCCAGCACCCAGATCAGCAGGAAGACGATCTCGCCGCCGAACATGTTGCCGAACAGTCGCATCGCCAGGGAGATCGGCTTGCTCAGCCACTCGACGATGTTGAGGATCAGGTTGAACGGCATCATCCACTTGCCGAACGGGGCCGTCAGGAATTCCTTGATGAAACCGCCGATGCCCTTGGACTTCAGCGCGAAGAAGATCATCAGGATGAACACGCTGATCGACATGCCCAGGGTGGCATTGACGTCGGCGGTCGGCACCGGCTTCCAGTAGTGGATGCCTGCCAGTTCCAGCGGCTTGGCGATGAAATCGGCCGGGATCATCTTGATGAGGTTCATCAACAGGATCCAGAAGAAGATAGTGATCGCGATGGGCGTGATCAGCTTGCTCTTGCCGTGGTAGGTGTCCTTGGCCTGGCGGTCAACGAACTCCAGGCAGATTTCAACGAACGCCTGCCACTTGCCCGGCACACCGGCGGTGGCCTTGCGGGTTGCCATCCAGAAGGCGAACACCATCAGCAGGCCCATCAGGACCGCGGTGACGATGGTATCGACGTGGATCATCCAGAAGCTGCCACCGCTGTCGCCGACCGGAGCGGTCAGATTCTGCAGGTGATGCTGGATGTACGTGGTAGGAGTTAGAGCCTCGCCCGCCATGTGTCCGGAACCTTTATGAGTGAATCAACGCCTGGCCAGAGCCAGAACCTGGAACATCAGCGCCACTGGAATTGCCGCCAGCAGCGCCAAAGGAGGGAGTTGCCACCAGAAAAAAGCCATTCCCAGCACAGCAACAATAAGCACAATCTTCAGCACGAACCCCAGGAACAGGCGGATCATTGCTGAACCAGCGGCCTGAACGCCGCCACCGAGCCCTACCCACGCGGCCAGCGCAGTTCCTGCTACCACCGCCAGGCCCGATACAAGGGCGCCCAGCGCATGCTTTGGCCCCACGAAGAGGAAGGCCAGAGCCAGGACCACCACTGCGACCAGCGGGTACACCGCGGCGCGCAACATCAGTCGCCGACCCGCATCAACGGAGTTCAGCACGTCAAAGTGTCCTGCATCAGGTAAAGGAAAGAGCCGAACCGCGCAAAGGCGTCTCGTCGAGCCGCGAAAGTATAACAGCGGGACAATTTGCGAGACAACCGGCATTTGTCCCCATTTGACTATGCAAGTGGCCGCAATATCACGTTTTTTCCCCCAATGCCCCGCCAACGGCCAGCGCCGCGGGACAATGGATATTGCACCGCAACATGGGAACTTCCCGCTATTGCGCCGGTCTGACAGTTGCAGTCGGCAATCCGCTACCTCGTCGGGTGGGTGCGCGGACTCGGGTGAGGTGGTGTCGCACGCCCTCGGCGGCACCACCTCACCGCAATTGATTGGTGTCTACACATTGCCTGCACGCTCCGATCACCGTTCTCTACATTGAATCGGCCATGGTCGGTGCTCTACCGCAACAAGCAGGCAATGGCATGCGCAATCACCGCTTCATTCTCGCACTTGCTCCGTGCGCACTCACACTCGCTCTGACCCACGCGCTTACTGTGCAAGCCGCCGAAGGTGATCCGCGCTTCACCCTGCGGCTGGGTGCGATGAACATCGACACCGACAACACCATCCGCGGCAGCACCACGGTAGCCGGCCAGGATGTCGATCTGTCCGAGGATTTCAGCCTGGGCGGCAAGGAATGGGAGCCGCGCATCGACGGCCTGTTCCGCATCAGCGATCGCCAGCGACTGATCTTCGACTACTTCAAGTACGACAAGGACCGCCGCGAGACGCTGGACGAAGGCGTCAGTTGGGGCGACACCACGGTGCCCGCAGGCAGCTTCGTCAAGGGCGAATTGAAGTACCAGGTGGCAACGCTGGTTTACGACTACTCGGTGGTCGATGGTGATCGCTTCGATTTCGGCCTGCAGCTCGGCGCCGAGTACGCCAAGATCAGCGCCGATGCTTATGCCGATGTTGGTGATGTCTATCAAGGCCGCTTCCTCAACGAGAAAGCCGACGGCATCGCACCGGTGGTTGGCGCGCGCCTGACCTTCACGCCCTCGGAAAACTGGTTGATCAATCTGCAAGGCCAGTACCTCAACACACGCTGGGGCAACTTCGATGACTACGAAGGCGACCTTAGCCGCGCCAATGCGATCATGCAGTACAACGTCAACAGGAACTTCGGCATCTTCGCCGGCTACGACTGGTTCAAGCTGGACGTGGACCAGAAAGGCAGCGACGGCGTGATCGGCCTGAAGCAGGAATTCAAAGGCCCGGTGGCGGGTGTGAGCCTGTCGTTCTAGAAGCGCCCTCATCCCACCCCTCTTCCGCGCATGCGGGAGAGGGGCTAGCGGCGTCCTATGGCTGCAGCAACCGCCCGCCTTTCACCACCGTCAGCGGACGCGTCAGCACCGCAACGTCCTGCAACGGATCACCGTCGACCGCGACCATGTCGCCGAAACGCCCCACTTCCACCGCACCGACATCCGTCGACCAACCCAACGCCTCCGCCGCATTGACGGTCGCCGCACGGATCGCCTCCAGCGGCGTCATGCCCCACTCCACCATCTTGCCGAACTGGCGGGCGTTGTCGCCGTGTGGATAAACACCAGCGTCGGAACCAAACACCATCCGCACCCCGGCCGCATGTGCATCGCGGAACGTCTCGCGCTGCTTGCGCCCTACCTGCCGCTCTTTCTGCAGCGACTCGGGGAACAAGCCGTTGTTCTCGCCCTCGGCAAGGATGTAATCACTGCCGTAGATGTCCATCGAAAACCAGGTGCCATTCGCGCGGGCCAGCTTGAACGACTCCGCATCGGCCAGGCTGGCATGCTCGATGGTGTCGGTACCGGCGCGGATGGCCGCATTGATGCCGCTGCTGCCATGCGCATGCACCGCCACCTTCATGCCCAGCCGGTGCGCCTCCTCCACCAGCGCCTGCATCTCCTCCTGGCTGTATTGCTGCTCGCCCAAGGTCGTACCTTTGGACATCACGCCGCCGGTGCCGCAGAACTTGATCACCTCGGCACCAAATTTGCGCAGCTTGCGCACCGTTGCGCGGATCGCGTCCGGGCCATCGGCCGCACCGGGATTGAGCACGGTCACCGACGGCGGCAAGCCGCCGCCATCGCAATGCCCACCGGTGGCACCAATGGCAAAGGTGGCCGGCACGATGCGCGGGCCATCGATGTAGCCGGCCTCGATGGCCTGCTTCAAGGCCACATCATCGAAACTGGCCGAACCGAGATTGCGCACCGTGGTGAAGCCCGCGCGCAACGTGCGCCGCGCATTGACCACGCCCACCACGGTCCAGAAATTGTCGGTGTATTCCAGCCCCTGGTAGCCGCCCAGGGTGGGATCGATGGTCAGGTGCACATGCATGTCGATCAGGCCCGGCAGCAGGGTGCGCGCGCCCAGGTCGATGTGCTCGGCACCGGCGGGCAGCGGATCACCGGCGCGGCCGATGCGGCTGATCCTGCCATCGACGATCTCGATCTGCGGTTGCTGCACATAACGGCCGCTACGCACATCCAACAGGCGTGCGGCACTGACCACGCTGGTTCCAGCGTGCGCCACCATGGATACACAAACACCGACAACGACCAGCGCAAGGGCTGGCACGCGCATTCTGGTTCGCATCATCGTTCCCCGGGGCAATGAGTGGCATCAGGGTCCAGCGGCGCCAGCTTGCGCCAAGCCGGCGGGGCCGGCAACTGGCCCTCACACGGGACACCAACAGGTATTCCCCCATACAAGTCAGTCACCCGTTCCCCCGACTGCACGGCCCCTCACCACAGCGGGGCGAAGAACCAAAAGAAAACGCCCCGACAGGCGGGGCGCTCTCGGTGCATGCCGGCCTGCTGGCCGACTGCTTACTTCTTCTTCGGGATATACAGGTCGGTGATGGTGCCGTCGTAGATCTCCGAGGCCATCGCCACCGACTCACTCAAGGTCGGATGCGCGTGGATGGTGTGGCCGATGTCTTCGGCCTCCGCACCCATTTCAATGGCCAGGCCAATCTCGGCCAGCAATTCACCGGCATGCACGCCGACGATGGCACCACCGATCACGCGGTGGGTTTCTTCGTCGAAGATCAGCTTGGTGAAGCCTTCGGTGCGACCAATGCCAATCGCGCGACCACTGGCCGCCCACGGGAACTTGGCCACGCCCACCTTCAAGCCCTTGGCCTTGGCCTCGGTCTCGGTGACGCCGACCCAGGCGATCTCCGGGTTGGTGTAGGCCACCGACGGAATCACCCGCGCTACCCATTCCTTCTTCTCGCCGAAGGCGACTTCCGCCGCCAGCTTGCCTTCGTGCGTGGCCTTGTGCGCCAGCATCGGGTTACCGACGATGTCGCCGATGGCGAAGATATGCGGCACATTGGTGCGCATCTGCCGGTCAACCGGAATGAAACCGCGGTCGGTGACTTCGACACCAGCCTTGTCGGCATCGATCTTCTTGCCATTGGCCGAGCGGCCGACGGCAACCAGCACACGATCAAACGTGCCGCTTTCCATCGCCGGCTTCTCGCCTTCGGTGGCAGCGTCGAAGGTCACGGTGATGCCCTTGGCATCGGCACTGACGCCCGAAGCCTTGGTCTTCAGATGGACCTCGATGCCCTGCTTCTTCAGGCGGTCGGCCAACGGCTTGACCAGGTCCTTGTCGGCGCCTGGCATCAGCTGGTCCATGAACTCGACCACGGTCACCTTGGAACCCAGGGCGCTGTACACGGTGGCCATTTCCAGGCCGATGATGCCGCCACCAACAACCAGCAGCGAACCCGGCACTTCGGCCAGTTCCAGTGCATCGGTGGAGTCCATCACGCGCTTGTCTTCCCACGGGAAGTTGGGCAGCTTCACCGCCTGCGAACCGGCGGCGATGATGCACTGCTCGAAACGCAGCAGCTGGGTCTTGCCGTCGTCGCCGACGATTTCCAGCTCATTGGCCGAGATGAACTTGGCCAGGCCGTGCACGGTGCGGATCTTGCGCTGCTTGGCCATGCCGGCCAGGCCCTTGGTCAGCTGACCGACGACCTTTTCCTTGTAACCGCGCAGCTTGTCCAGGCTGATCTTCGGCGCGCCGTATTCGATGCCGAGTTCGTCGGCATGCGCAGCGTGGTCGATGATTTCAGCGGCGTGCAGCAGCGCCTTGGACGGGATGCAGCCGACGTTGAGGCAGACGCCGCCGAGGCTGGCGTAACGTTCGATCAACACGGTATCCATGCCCAGGTCGGCGGCACGGAAGGCGGCGGTATAGCCGCCCGGGCCGGCGCCCAACACCACGATGCGGCATTCGATGTCGGCAGTGCGGCCGCTGGACGGCAGCGCCTTGGCGGCGACCGCCGGGTCCGGCGCGCGGTGCGACGGGGTCACCGGCGGCTTGCTGCCCGGTGCCGCCTTGGCAGCAGCAGGTGCGGCAGCGGCGGTGCCTTCCAGCACCACCACCACGTCGCCGACGGACAGCTTGTCGTCGAGCTTGACCTTGATTTCCTTGACCACGCCATCGGCCGAGGACGGCACTTCCAGCGTCGCCTTGTCCGATTCCAGCGTGACCAGGCCCTGGTCCTTCTTCACCGTGTCGCCGACGGCGACCAGGATCTCGATCACCGGCACGTTCTGGTAATCGCCGATATCCGGCACCTTGACCTCGATCGGGCCAGATGCGGCTGGCGCAGCAGCAGCAACCGGCGCGCTGACGGCTGCCGGAGCGGCTGCAGCGGCGGGCTGTGCGGCAGGTGCGGGAGCAGCAGCCGGGGCTGGTGCCGCGGCCGGGGCAGCGCCCGCGCCTTCGGCTTCCAGGATCACCACCACGTCACCCTCGGACAGCTTGTCGTCGAGCTTGACCTTGATTTCCTTGACCACGCCTGCAGCCGAGGACGGTACTTCGAGCGTGGCCTTGTCCGACTCCAGTGTGACCAGGCCCTGGTCCTTCTTCACCGTGTCGCCCACGGCCACCAGAATCTCGATCACCGGCACGTCGTTGTAGTCGCCAATGTCCGGAACCTTGATTTCAATCGTCGCCATTGTTTTCTCCTGTGGGCTCAGCCGGCGTCGCCGACGAACCGGTCATGCATCTTGTCGAGCGCGCGTTCGATGTTGGCGTAACGCTTCTCGTATTTTTTGTCTTTGCTGTGGGCCAGCTCGATCAGCAGCGCCGCCTGTTGCTGCAGCGCTTCAAGCTGACCGCAAGCCGGCCGCTGGCCGCTGTAACGCTCGCCGTTGACGGTGAAGGACAGCACCTCGCCATCGGTGACCGGCGCACGCGCTGCCACTTCGGGCGAAGCCAATGCCTTGCCCCAGACCTCGACCAGGCGCTGTGCCAATGCATCCGGCAAGGGCGCCTGGGCGAACTCGGGTTCCTGGTCCAGCACCAGATTGACGCCACCGCGGCCCGCCGCCGTGCTCCAGTTGTAGATGCGCTTGTCGGCCAGACCGGCCAACACCATCCACTGCCCAGTGGCGGCATCTCGGCGCAGCAGCACCTGCGATTCCACCCCACGGGCCGGCAGCACCAGCAACGACAGGCCGTCTTCGGCCTGTCCACCCAGCAGACTGGTCGCCGCCTGGCCGTAGTTGCCTACCGCCGGCGGCCAACCCTCGCCCACCACCGGCAGGCACTGGCTGGCGGCCAGTGCCGGGCCCGTCAGGGCAGCCAGCACCAGCGTCAGCAGGGCGCGTCGCGGCGCCACTGGCATCACAGCAGCACGCGCCGCATGTCAGCCAGCACCTGCGACAGGTAGGTGGTGAAACGCGCCGCCAGGGCGCCGTCGATGACGCGGTGGTCGTAGCTCAGCGACAGCGGCAGCATCAGCTTCGGAGCGAACTCCTTGCCGTTCCAGACCGGCTGGATGGACGACTTGGACACGCCGAGGATTGCCACTTCCGGCGCATTCACGATCGGAGTGAAGGCGGTGCCGCCAATGCCCCCCAGCGAGCTGATCGAGAAGCAGCCGCCGCTCATGTCGGCCGGGCCGAGCTTGCCGTCACGTGCCTTCTTGGCCAGTTCGCCGGTTTCCTGGGCGATCTGCACCACGCCCTTCTTGTCGACGTCGCGGATCACCGGCACGACCAGGCCGTTCGGCGTATCGGCGGCAAAGCCGATGTTGAAGTACTTCTTCAGGGTCAGGTTCTCGCCGCTGGCATCCAGCGAGGCGTTGAACTCGGGGAACTTCTTCAGTGCAGCGGCGCTGGCCTTGATCAGGAAGGCGAGCATGGTCAGCTTGATGCCGGCCTTCTCGTTTTCCTTGTTCAGGGCCACGCGCAGGCCTTCCAGATCGGTGATGTCAGCCTGCTCGAACTGGGTGACGTGCGGGATCATGGCCCAGTTGCGGGCCAGGTTGGCGCCGGAGATCTTCTTGATGCGCGACAGCTGCACCACTTCGGTCTCACCGAACTTGCTGAAATCGACCTTCGGCCACGGCAGCAGGTTCAGGCCACCGCCGGCAGCCGCCGGGGCACCAGCGCTGGCAGCAACGCCGCCGGACAGCGCGCCCTTGACGAACTTCTGCACATCGCCCTTGGTGATGCGGCCGCCCTTCTCCGTACCCTTGACCTGCTGCAGGTCCACGCCCAGTTCACGGGCGAACACGCGCACGGCCGGGCTGGCATACGGCACATTGGCCGGCAGCACGCCTTCGGCATTGAACTGCACCGGCGGGGTGGCCGGCTTGCTGGTGGTGACCGAGTCTTCCTGGGCGATTTCTCGCTGGGTCAGCTTGTCGGCGACCGGTGCAACCGCCACCGGCTCGACCTTGGCACCGGTCTCGGCGGTGGCTTCGACCTTGGCCGGGGCTGCAGGAGCAGCGGCGGCGGCAGGCTTGGCGGCCTCTTCGCTGACTTCGATCAGGGCCACGACCTTGCCCTCGGACAGGCCGTCGCCAACCTTGACCTTCAGTTCCTTGACCACACCGGCATAGGCCGACGGTACTTCCATCGTCGCCTTGTCCGATTCCAGCGTGACCAGACCCTGGTCCTTCTTGACCGTATCGCCAACCGCGACCAGCACTTCGATCACCGGAATGTCGCTGTAGTCACCGATATCGGGGACAAGTGCTTCCTTGATTTCGGCCATGAACTACTCCAGCAACAAATGAGGGAATCCCCTATTGTGGCGTTAGCGGGCCGCAGCGCCAACCGCTACAAGCGAATTCGCCTGCGTATGTCCCCGGACAAGGGCACGCCACGCGTGCCGTGACGGCCGGAATTTCGGCTCAACGCCCTGCTTTGTGACGTGTTGGCTGTCTTGCCTGTCCTAACCGGCCAAGCCGTTTGTTGCAGGCGATACCACCACTTTGGGCGCATTCAACCAAGGTTGCAGCGCTTGCCACTGCCCAGTCAGGCGCTGCAGCGACCATGCGGCGTTGGCCGGACTGGTCGAGGGCAAGGCCAGTACCGGCAGTGCAGCCGCCAAAGGCGGCAAAGCCGGTGCAATCCATCGCTGGAACGCACTGTGTGCTGCAGCGCCATTGCAGGCGATGGCGCGCAGCTGCGGCAGATCGGCCAACAGCTCCGGAATGCGATTGGGGACTTCGCTGCCACGCACGATGGCCGCATCCAGACTACCCGTTCGCCGGCACTGCCCGATCACATCCCATAAACCGACTCCTGCCTGCTGCAGCTTGCCCAGTCGTTGTGCATAGGCAAGCTGCGCATCGAAGCCACACAACGCCGCCATCAGTGGCCAGAAACGATTGCGCGGATGCGCGTAGTAGCGCGATTCATGCAGCGATATCGCGCCCGGCATCGAGCCCAAGACCAGCACGCGACACGATGCGGCTACCTGCGCGGGCAAGCCCTGCAACACATGAACACTCATCACATGCCCCACAACATCGTGAACGGAATTTTTCTGCGAATCATCATGTCCATGGGATCTCTCTGCTTTTCGCTGAACGCAATGGCACTGAAAAATCGCTGCGTTTAGAGCGATTCATCTTGCCATCGTTAGGGTGACCTCGCCCCGTAACGAGGGCCTTGATAACAACGTAATCCGATCGCAGCAGTTCTGTTCGCAACATGAGGAGTCAGTCATGCGTTCCATCAAAATTCTCAGCCTTGCCACCCTCGGCGCACTGGCGCTTTCTTCCACCGCATTCGCGCAGGATGGCAATGGCGATACCGCATCGGGCAAGCATTTTGCCGTGGTCGGTGGCATTACCCTGCTGCAGCCGAAGAATGACCCGGCCACCGGCATCAAGAAGTTCGATGGCGGCCCGGCACCGACGATCAGCGCCAGCTACTACTTCAACGACAATTTCGCCGTTGAATTGTGGGGTGCAGCCGACAAGTTCGACCACCGCGTGCGTACCGATGGTGGCGCCAAGGTTGGCAGCGTCGAGCAGCAGCCGCTTGCACTGAGCGCGCAGTACCACTTCGGCCAGGCGGACAACGTGTTCCGTCCGTTCGTCGGCCTGGGCTACTACGAGTCGAACTTCAGCAACGAGAAGATCGACGGCCTGAGCAGCACCGGCAACCACGTTGGTGTGGATACCGCCAAGGGTGCGATCGGCACCGTCGGCGTTGACATGAACATCAACTCGACCTGGTTTGCCCGCGCTGACGTGCGTTACATGCAGTCGCGGCCTGACCTGCGCATTGCCGGCCAGAACGCTGGCGAACTTAAGCTGGACCCGTGGACTGTTGGCTTCGGCCTGGGTGCGCGCTTCTAAGCGGCAATGATCCTGGCAACACCGTTGTAGATTCAATGCAATGCTTGTAAATGAAACACGGGCCGTTCGCGGCCCGTGTTTTTTTGTGGGACGTGGCTGATCAATGCCAAGGCAGAAGCAAGAGCTCCCCCTCCCCGCCCCTCCCCTGCCCCTTCGGCGCAAGGAAGGGGGTTGATCAAGGGCTGCCGTCATCACTCCACTGCAGCGCCAGGTAATCGAAGTGCTGCTGCAGGCGCGGCTTGACCACGTCGAAGAACGGCGACACATCGAAATCGCGCGGCGTGTACAGGCTGTAGTTGCGGATGTGCAGGATCTCCTGCGATTGCTCGGCGCCGCCCACCTGTGCCAGCACCGTTTCGATCTCGGGCAGGATCGGGTAGCGGATAGACTCGAAGGCCTGCGCCAACAAGGTCGAACAGATCGCTTTCGTTGGCTCGCCACTACCCAATGCGATCAAACGCCGGCGCATATGCCCCGGCACCGGCGGCTGCCGGATCAGGAACCGCGCCAGATCAAATACGTTTTTCAGGTCGTAGCTATAGCCCAGGCGCGCCCGCATGAAGCCGACCAGCTGGTCCACCACCACCGGCGACAGCCCCTGTGGACGGCAGATACGGGTGTGCTGATTGGCGAACTCGGTCAGCGGAATACGCCGAACGCCCTGCTCCACATCGACGTCGATCAGCATCGGTTGTGGCTTGCCACCGTCCACCAGCGCTTCCTCGCCGATGTACAGCGCTGCATGCGACCAGGTGGACTGGCTCAGGTATTTGATGGCGGTGGAAAAGCGACTATTGCCCTCTACCAGCAACACATCGCCACGCCGCAGCGTACGCAGCAACATGGCCGGGTCGCTGGTCGACGGCCGCATCTGGTTGGCGCGGGGTTGCGCCAGAAAGTGCGCCAAGCGGCGCCCGAAGAACTGCAGCACACCCATCAACCCTCTCCGTATCTGCTTGCATCAGACTAGCCGGGACAGCATCCGCCTGCCATCGGATACAGGCTCAGCGCGGACTACGATCAAACTGCCGATAACGTTGGTGATGGCGAACCCGGCGTCGCAGCAGCCAGGCGTACATGCCTGCATAACCGAGCAGCAAGGCAGCCATCGCCAGCAGGCCGGCGTGACTGAGCCAACCCGAATCCGGCCACGGCACGTTGTTCACCGATGCCTGCCAGCCTTGCACCATGCCGGCAACCACGCGCACCACGATCATCGCGGTCAATGCCAGCACCAACCAGCTATTGGGCTTGTAATGCAGTGCTTCCGGGCCGGGCTCGAAGCGCGTCAGGTAGTGGCCGAGCACACCGACCAGCAAGCCTGCCAGCCAACCCAGCGCGGCGTAGGACCAGGCGCCAGGCCACCAGAAACCGGCGATGCCGACGAACACCGCGAACAGGCCTGTGGACACCAGCGTGGCCCAGAAATTGAAGGTGATCAGCCAGGGCCGCGCCTGCCGCCGCGCGCCACCACTGCGTACGCGCTGCCATAGCGACAGCGGCATCAACAGCAGCAGGATCGCGACGAAAACCAGTATCGCCAGTGGCAGAGCAAGAAGCACAGGCATGGGGACTGATCCAAGGATGCAGGCCCAAAGATTACGCCATGCCTGATGACTGTAGTGCCGAGCCATGCTCGGCAGAGGCCTTACCGGGATACCAACCCGGTAGGAGCGGCGTAAGCCGCGAAGCAAGCGCACCACCGGATCGCAACGTCGCGTGCACCTGGGCGATATCGGCTTCGCGGCTTACGCCGCTCCTACATGGGGCTATCGGGAAAGC
>NZ_JBRREH010000120.1:0-11840 GCF_056760175.1 Stenotrophomonas sp. STEN021
CCCCTGCGCGGGCGCCGGGTGTTCGCCCGCCGCCGCCCCCCCCCCCCCCCCCCCCCACTACTGTCGCCAGGCCTCGACTCCATCAGCCAGCCAAACGCTCACCCCTCCCCAACCCTCCCCTTCGCTACGCGAAAGGGAGGGAGCAAAACGTAGTGCCGAGCCATGCTCGGCAGTGGCTTCATCGGTAGAGCCTCAGCCGAGCATGGCCCGGCACTACAGTCGCCAGGCCTCGACTCCATCAGCCAGCCAAACGCTTACCCCTCCCCAACCCTCCCCTTCGCTACGCGAAAGGGAGGGAGCAAAACGTAGTGCCGAGCCATGCTCGGCAGTGGCTTTACCGGTAGAGCCAAATGTAGGAGCTGCGTAAGCCGCGAAGCACCTGATCCATCAGATTGCGCGCATTCCGCTAGTTTCAAAGCTATCGGCTTCGCGGCTTACGCCGCTCCCACAACGCTGTGTGCTGCGCGCAAAACAAAAGCCCGGACGGTTTCCCGTCCGGGCTTCCATTTGAACCACGCGACCCGAACTTACTTCGAGGCGGCGTCCATTTCCTTCAGCAGCTGCGGCGCCGGCGCCACTTCCTGCATGATCCAGCGCATGTAGCGTTCATCGACCGAGATCATGCGGGTCATCACCGGGTCGAACACCCAGTTGCTGGCGACCGATTCCCAGATGCCGTCAAACGCCAGGCCAACCAGGCGGCCGTGCGCGTCCAGTACCGGCGAGCCGGAGTTGCCTCCGGTGATGTCCAGGTCGGACAGGAAGTTCACCGGCACGCTGCCGATACGCTTGTCTTCGAAGCCGCCATAGCGCTTGGCCTTGACCGCATCGATCAGCGCCTGCGGCGAATCGAACGGGTCCTTGCCGGTTTCCTTGGCGACGATGCCTTCCAGGTCGGTGAAGGCCGGCTGCACCTTGCCGTCCAGGCCGGTGTAACCCTTCACATTGCCGAAGGTGATGCGCAGCGACAGGTTGGCGTCCGGGTAGACGAACTCACCCTTGGTCTTCTTGTAATCGGCAATGGCCTGCAGGAACAGCGGTCGTGCCACCAGCTCCTCGCCCATGCGCAGCTTGCGCTGGTGTTCCAGCTCCAGCAGTGCCGGCATCACTGCCACCGCGTACTGGATGGCCGGGTCATTGCTGGCCTCGAACGCAGCCTTGTCGGCACCGAACCACTTCAGGCGCTCGTCCAGGCTGCCCAGCTTGGAGCCGTCCAGGCGTGCAACGGTGGCTTCGACCGCCTTGGCATCAACACCACCGATCCACTTGTCGAACGCCGACAGGTGCTGGCCGGCCGGCAGCTGCACATACTGCTGCAGCCAATACTGCTGGAACTGGCGATCCATGGCCGGCACGTAGCGGCGGTCCATCTGCTTCAGGCCGCCTTCGATGGCCGGCAGATCGCGTTCCTGGTAACCCTCTTCGCGCTGCGCGTCCGGCTTGGCCTTTTCAATGGCCAGGCGGTACAGGCGCACGGCGGTGCCGAGGGTGCCGGTGCGGTTGAGCATGGCCAGGTTCAGGTCACGCGCCTGGTTCATGCGCGACTGCTGGCCCAAGGTCTGCAGCTGGGCGAAGGCGTCCAGCGCCGGCTTGCCGGCAGCGCCCTGGCCGCGCAGCCATTCCAGCACCGCGGTTTCCGCAGCCTGCTTCTGGCCGAGCACGTTGTTGCGCTTGAAGCCGTCCAGCTGGCCGTCGTAGTTCTTGCTGGTGTTGTTCCAGCTGGCCATGTTGGCGGCGTACTTCACCGCGATGTCCGGGTTGTTCTTGCTGGCCGCTTCGACCATCGCGATCTGGTCCTTGTAGGCCTTGGCGATCGACGGGTAGGTCCAGGTAGCGGTGTTCTCGAACTCGCTGACCAGCGCATAGCGGTCGGTGCGGCCCGGGTAACCGGCCACCATCACGAAGTCACCCTCGCCCAGCGGCTGGTTGGCCAGCTTCAGCCAATGCTTGGGCTGGTACGGCACGTTGTCGGCAGCGAATGCGGCCGGCTTGCCGTCCTTGCCGACGTAGGCGCGGTAGAACGAGAAATCGCCGGTGTGGCGCGGCCACATCCAGTTGTCGACGTCGCCGCCGAACTTGCCGACGCTGCCCGGGGGCGCATAGGCCAGGCGCACGTCCTTGATTTCCATGTTCTTGAACAGGCGGTAGGTGTTGCCGCCGGAGAAGCTGTACAGGGTGCAGCTGTAGGCGTCATCGGTTTCACAGGCGGCGATGGCCTGCTTCTCGAAGGCTTCCAGCGCCTGGCTGCGCTTGAGCGGGTCGTTGCCGGCGCCAGCGATGGCGGCCTTGGCCTGCGCGGTGACGTCGGTGATGTCGTCCAGCACGTAGATGCGCGCGTTCGGGCCGGCGCTCAGTTCGTCCTTCAGGGTCGGCGCGTTGAAGCCGTCCTTGATCAGGTTCTTCTCGGCGGTGGAGTTCAGCTGGATCGAGCCGTAGGCGCAATGGTGGTTGGTCACCACCAGGCCCTGCGGCGAGACGAAGCTGGCGGTGCAGCCGCCCAGCGCAACCACCGCGCCCATCGGGTCGCCGGTCAGGTTGGCCAGCTGCTGCGGGTCCAGCTTCAGGCCCGCCTGCTTCAGCGGTCCGGCAATTTCAGGCAACTGCTGCGGCACCCACATGCCTTCGGCGGCGTGCGCGGTCTGCGCCAGGCCCAAGCCAGCAACGATGGAAAACGCAAGGAAATTCACGCGCATTACGCACATCCGAAAGTTTGGAAGGCCCGATTGTAGCCGTTGTAACCGTTCACCTCCCCTGCCATCGGTCAGTACGGGGCGGTTACGGCTGAAAGCTTATAATCGCGGTCTTTCCTCACACTGCGGTTCCCTGCAATGGCACAGACGATGAAGGCGCTGGTGAAGCGCGAAGCGACCAAGGGCATCTGGATGGAAGAGGTGCCGGTGCCTACGCCGGGCCCGAACCAGGTGCTGATCAAGCTGGAAAAGACCGCCATCTGTGGCACCGACCTGCACATCTACCTGTGGGACGAGTGGAGCCAGCGCACCATCAAGCCGGGCCTGACCATCGGCCACGAGTTTGTCGGCCGCATCGCCGAGATCGGCCCGGGCGTGACCGGCTATGAGATCGGCCAGCGCGTCTCGGCCGAAGGCCACATTGTCTGCGGCCATTGCCGCAACTGCCGCGGCGGCCGCCAGCACCTGTGCCCGAACACCGTCGGCATCGGCGTCAACGTCAACGGCGCCTTCGCCGAATACATGGTGATGCCGGCCACCAACCTGTGGCCAATCCCGGACCAGATTCCGTCCGAGCTGGCCGCGTTCTTCGACCCCTATGGCAATGCCGCGCATTGCGCGCTGGAGTTCGACGTGATCGGCGAAGACGTGCTGATCACCGGCGCCGGCCCGATTGGCATCATCGCCGCCGGCATCTGCAAGCACATCGGTGCACGCAACGTGGTGGTCACCGACGTCAATGATTTCCGCCTGAAGCTGGCCGCCGACATGGGCGCCACGCGCGTGGTCAACGTCGCCAACCAGTCGCTGAAGGACGTGATGGCCGAGCTGCACATGGAAGGCTTCGACGTGGGCCTGGAAATGAGTGGCAACCCGCGCGCCTTCAACGACATGCTCGACTGCATGTACCACGGCGGCAAGATCGCCATGCTCGGCATCATGCCCAAGGGCGCTGGTTGCGACTGGGACAAGATCATCTTCAAGGGCCTGACCGTGCAGGGCATCTACGGCCGCAAGATGTATGAGACCTGGTACAAGATGACCCAGTTGGTGCTGAGCGGTTTCCCGCTGGGCAAGGTGATGACCCACCAGCTGCCGGTGGACCGTTTCCAGGAAGGTTTCGACCTGATGGAACAGGGCAAGGCCGGCAAGGTCGTGCTGAGCTGGAACTGATCACCGTCCGGTGACAAACGAATGGCGCCGCAAGGCGCCTTTCGTGTTTCTGCAACCAACAAAATGTTGAATCTTGTGGGATTGGATCTTGTGGGAGCGGCGTGAGCCGCGAAGCTCGGCGCAATGAAACCACACGCATGCTGGCCATCTGAGGGGCCATCAGCTTCGCGGCTTACGCAGCTCCCACAAAACAACCCGGGCAAAGAAAAGGCGCCTTTCGGCGCCTTTTCTTTTTGCATCACATTTGGATCAGGGCACGTCCACCGACACGGTGAACACGACGCCCGGCTTGTAGGTGTCCGATTCGCGACGCAGGTCGGCAGCATCCGAACCAAAGGTGTCGTAGTAACCCAGGGTTGCGGTGGCCGGGCCGAAGGCCTTGGATACCGACACCGAGCCATCGTAGTAGTCCGCGCGGCGCGGCCACTCGTTGGCCTTTTCCTTGATCGTGGTGTAACCGGCCGAAGCGCCGATCGAGAAGCCGCTGTCACCAATGTCGTAGCTGGCCTCCAGCGCGCTGTAGGTCTGCTTGGCACCGGTGTTGCTGTAATCGTTGGCGTAGCCCAGCAGGCCGCTGACGACCACCGGCCCCTTCCAGGTCACCTTTGCCAGATACTCGTTGTAGTCGATGTCGCCGTAACCGCTGGAGGCGCCTTCGTAGGTGTAACGGTTCACACCCAGATCCAGGTTCCAGCTGTCGCTCAGGTCCTTGCTCCAACCGATGTTGTAGTCGACTTCGAAGTTCGGACCGCCGTCACCGAAATCGACATTCGAGCCCCACACGCCCACGTACAGACCGAACGGCGCGGTGTAGTTGGCGCCGGCCTGGAATGCCGGACCGTTGTCGGTCTGCGACACGCCGCGGAACACGTAGTCGGTGGTCACGCCGAAGCTGGCGCTGAACGGAGAGGTGGACTCCTCGCTCTCCTGGGCACTGACGGCAAACGGAACGGACAACAGGGCGGCGCAGGCCACGGCGACAAGACGCTTGTTGTGCATCATGCGGATATCTCCAGGAAGTGGGGGTATCGGGATGGAACGAATCCCGATTCACAAATATTTAACCGCAATTATATTGCGACGCAACATCTATTTCATCCCAACCGCCCAGCCCGGCCCTATTCATCCCGCAGCCGCGGGAAAGACCCCATAGCGACGGGCGCCGAGCCGGATGGACTGGCCGGCCGTATAAGCCGGCGCATCGGCTGGCAACTCCACTTCCAGCTCGGTAGTTGCGCCCGCCAGGCGCGCGCGCAGCCGCTGGCGCGGGCCACTGCGCTGCACCAGCCCGACCGTAGCCTGCCAACGGCCATCGACCTCGACCACCAGATCCTCGGGCCGCACGAATACCTCCAGCGCCTCGCCTTCCGGTAGCAGAGCCGTGCGCGGCCACTGTGCCCCGGCCACTTCCAGCGTCTGCCCCTGCGCACGCGCCGGCAGCCGGTTGGCCTCACCGACGAAGCCATAGACGAACGGCGACGCCGGCTGGTCATAGACCTCGCCCGGCGTACCCACCTGCTCGATGCGCCCACGGTTGAGGATGGCGACACGATCGGCCAGCTCCAGCGCTTCTTCCTGATCGTGGGTGACGAATACCGTGGTCAACCCGGTGCGGTCGTGCAGTTCGCGCAGCCAACGGCGCAGGTCGCGGCGTACCTGCGCATCCAATGCGCCGAAGGGTTCATCCAGCAACAGCACGCGCGGTTCGATCGCCAGCGCGCGCGCCAGCGCCACGCGCTGGCGTTGACCACCGGACAGTTGCGCCGGGTAACGCCCGCCCAGCCCATCGAGTTGGACCAGCGCCAGCAACTCATCGACCTTGGCCTCGATGCGCGCCTTCGGCCAGCGCTCGGCACCGCGCCGCACTTCCAGCCCGAAGGCGATATTGCGGCGCACGTCCAGATGCTTGAACAAGGCGTAGTGCTGGAACACGAAACCGGCGCGGCGTGCCTGCACGCTCAAACCAGTGGCGTCTTCCCCATCGAACAGGATTTCGCCGCGTTCGGGATGTTCCAGGCCGGCCAGTGCGCGCAGCAAGGTGGTCTTGCCCGAGCCCGATGGACCCAGCAGCGCCAGCAACTCACCACTGCGGATATCCAGGCTCACGCCGTCCAGCGCGGGGAACGTGCCGTACTGCTTGCCCAGGTTGTGGATGCGGATGTTCATTGCGACCTCAATGACGATGGGCGGCGGCCAGCGATTGACCGTGGCGCCACTCCAGGAAAGATTTCACCACCAGCGTCAGCAAGGCGGTGGCGGCCAGCAGCGAGGCGCAGGCAAAGGCGGCGCTGTAGGCGTACTCGTTGTAGAGAATTTCAACGTGCAGCGGCAGCGTATTGGTGCGGCCACGGATATGCCCGGACACCACCGACACCGCGCCGAACTCACCCATTGCCCGCGCGCTGCACAACAGCACGCCGTACAGCAGGCCCCAGCGGATGTTCGGCAAGGTCACCTTCCAGAACATCTGCCAGGCATTGGCACCCAAGGTCAGCGCTGCCAGTTCTTCATCACTGCCCTGCTGCTCCATCAGCGGCATCAGCTCGCGGGCGATGAAGGGAAAGGTGACAAATACCGTGGCCAGCACGATGCCGGGGATCGCAAACACGATGCGCGGCAGCTGCAGCAGGGTTTCGCCCAGCACCGGCAGGTGCAGGCGCAAGCCGTCCTCGATCATCGGCCAGAACCAACCATCGCGGCCGAACAGCAGGATGAAAACCAGACCCGCCACCACCGGCGATACCGAGAACGGCAGATCGATCAAGGTCACCAGCCAGCGCTTGCCCGGGAAACTGTGCTTGCTCACCACCCAGGCTGCGGCGACGCCGAACACCAGATTCAAGGGCACGACGATTGCCGTCACCAAGAGCGTCAGGCGTATCGCCGACAAGGCATCCGGATCGCGGATCGCATTCCAGAATGCCAGCACACCACCACGCAATGCCTCGACGAATACCAGCACCAATGGCAGCAACAGGAACGACAACAGGAAACCCAACGCGCCCAGGATCAGCAGCACCTGCACCCAGCGCGGTTCGCTGGTCACCTGCTGCGGCTTGGCCACCCGCTCATCACGCGCGATTGCCACCGGCAAGTCCGACACCCATTCGTTCATCGCATCCCCCTGCGCTGCAGCCGGGCCTGCAAGGTATTTACCAGCAACAGCAACACGAACGACAGCAACAGCATCGCCCCGGCGATGGCGGTGGCACCTGCGTAGTCGAACTCTTCAAGACGGATGGTGATCAGCAGCGGCGCGATCTCGGTGACGTTGGGCATGTTGCCGGCGATGAAGATCACCGAGCCGTACTCACCCACGCCACGCGCAAAGGCCAGCGCAAAGCCGGTCAGCATCGCCGGCCACAGGCTTGGCAACACCACTCGCACGATGGTCTGCAAGCGTGTGGCCCCGAGCGTGGCCGAGGCCTCCTCGAACTCGCGCTCGGCTTCAGCCAATACCGGCTGCACGATGCGCACCACGAAGGGCAGGCCAACGAACACCAGGGCCACCACGATGCCGAGCGGCGTGTAAGCCACCTTGATGCCCAGCGGCTCCAGCCATTGCCCGATCCACCCCTGGCCGCCATACAAGGCAGTCAAGGCGATGCCGGCCACGGCGGTCGGCAGGGCGAACGGAAGATCGATCATTGCATCGAACAGGCGCCGGCCGGGGAAGCTGTAGCGGACGAATACCCATGCCACCAAGGTGCCCATCAGCGTATTGAACGCCGCCGCCGCGAACGCAGTACCAAAGCTCAGCCGCAACGCGGCCAGCACGCGCGGCTCGGTCCATATCTGCCAGATGCCGCCCAGGCCCAGCCCTGCTGCTTTCAGGAACACGCCCAACAATGGGATCAGGACGATCAGCCCCAACCAGAACAAGGTAATGCCCATACCAAGACCAAAGCCGGGGAGTACCCGGCGTTGGCTTCGCACACGCGGCTGCAGTGTTTGTGCGGTTGCTGACACGGTCTACTTGCTCGCCTGGATCTGATCGAAGACGCCGCCATCGGCGAAGTGCTCGGCCTGCGCCCTGCCCCACGAACCAAAGGCGCTGCGGATGGTGACCAGCTGCACCTGCGGGAAGCGCGCCACGTCAGCCGGCGCTGCGTATTGCGGCGAACGCGGGCGGTAGTAGTGGCGTGCGGCGATGCGCTGGCCTTCCGGCGAGTACAGGTATTGCAGATAGGCCTGGGCAACATCGCGGTTGCCATGGCGGTCGACGTTGCGATCCAGCAACGCTACCGACGGTTCGGCCAGGATCGACAGCTTGGGCACCACGATCTCGAACTTGTCCGGGCCCAGTTCTTCCTGGGCAAGGAAGGCTTCGTTTTCCCAGGCCAGCAGGACATCGCCGATGCCGCGCTGGACGAAGGTGGTCGTCGCGCCGCGTGCACCGGTGTCGAGCACCGGTACATTGCGGAACAGCGCGCGCATGTAGTTCAGGATCTTGTCGCGGTCACCCTTGAAGATGTGATCGCCGTAGGCCCAGGCAGCCAGATAGTTCCAACGCGCGCCACCGGAGGTCTTCGGGTTCGGCGTCACCACCGATACGCCGCTGCGCAGCAGGTCCGGCCAATCGCGGATGCCCTTGGGATTGCCCTTGCGTACCAGGAACACAATCGTCGAGGTGTAGGGCGCGCTGTTGTCCGGCAAGCGGCTTTCCCAGTTGGCAGGCAGCAGCTTGGCCTTGTCGGCGATGGCATCCACGTCGTAAGCCAGCGCCAGCGTGACCACGTCGGCTTCAATGCCGTCGATCACCGTGCGCGCCTGCTTGCCGGAACCGCCATGCGAGGTCTCGATGGTGACATTGTCGCCCTTGGTTTCCTTCCAGTGCTTGGCGAAGGCGGCGTTGAAGTCGCGGTACAGCTCGCGGGTGGGGTCATAGGAAACATTGAGCAGTTGCACATCACGCGCAAACGCGGCGCCGGCGCTCAAGGTCAGGGCGAAGGCCAGTGCGGCGGTAGCAAGGCGTGAAACATGGGAATGCGTCATCAGGGCTCTCCGTCAGAAGGAAACTTGCAGGCGCGAGAAAACAGCTTTTTCATCAGGCAACTTCGCGCCAGCGGAAGCCGCGTCAAAACTGCTGTGCAGGTAATTGGTCGCCAGCTTGAGGTTGGCGGTCAGGTACCAGTTGGCGCCCACCGTCCACGAGCGGACCTGCGAGGCCGACACCGTCGGGTCGGCATAGAACGGGAACGCCGCATCATCGATCTGCAGTTCGCCGTAGCGTGCAGTCAGCTCCACCGCGCCATGGCCACCGTTGTTGCCGAACGGGCGCGAAGGCGTGACGCCGCGATAGCTGGCGTCCTCACCGGTCAGCACATAGCTGGCGGTGGCCTGCCATGCACGGTTGTCCAGGCGCTTGCGGATGCCATTGCGCGCGACTTCCTGTTCCGAGGCGATGTACTCGGCCTGCAGGCCCAGTCCATTGCGGTAGAACCAACCCTGCGGCGACCAGCGGCGGTGCTCGCCATCGGCAACCACGGCACTGCGGTAAGCAAAGAACGTGGCCTGGCCAGGCGTGCGGTAACGCGGCAGGAAGTTGTTGCCGCTGCCATGCTTTTCACCGCTGCTTGCACCCAGGCCGAAGCCCAGACCTGCCCATGCGCTGTCACTGCCCTTGAGCGGCTCGAAGAACACGCGCCCTGCATATTCGAAGTCGTCATCCGGATTGCTGGGGACCGCATCGCGACCATCGACAGTGCCGTTGAACACACCCAGCGCATAGCTGAACTTGCCCTTGGCCACTTCGCCCTGCAGCTGCACGCCGAGGTCGCGGTTCGGCGCCAGTTCGCTGGCCAGCGCGCGCTCCACATCGACCAGTGCCGAGGATGACTGCAGCCGTTCCAGACCGACCGGCGAGGTGAACTTGCCGACGCGTACGGTATACGCAGGGTCAAAACGCAGATCGGCATAGGCATCGACAATGCTGGCGCTGTCACCGGCAAACTCCGGGGTGAAGCGGTAGGCGACCAGCTTGCCCAGCGAGCCTTCCAAGGTGGGCCGCACAGTGCGCAGCAGGAAGGTGTCGTTCTGGTTGGCATCGCCGCCCAGGAACACGCGGGCATCGCCTTGCAGCAGGCCGCGTAGCTTCAACTCGTAATTGCCGTCGCCGGATTTGAACGAAGCGCCCTTCTGGTCGATGGCGATCTTCGGTGCGCTCTTGGCGGTGGCAACGCGTTCTTCTTCCGCCAGCTCAAGGCGGCGTTCAAGGATGCGCAGGCGCTGGTCCAGATCAGCCAGGCCAACGCCTTCACCAGCCCCATCGCTGACCCCGGCCAGGCGCTCCAGCCGCTGCAGGCGCTCCTGCAACTGCTCCACGGTGAGTTGCTGCGCCTGCGCCGATGACCCCGCCCCACACGCCGCCAGGGCCAGGCTGAGGGACAACAGCTTCCTGGTCGGCAGGGTGAATGGGGGGCGTGTGAAGGTCATCGGCGTCTCCTGGTGGGTGGGTGTGCCGTCGATGCTGCGGGTGCACACCCGTTACCGAGAAATGACTTAGGCCGCCGCGCTTATAGCCTTTGCGCATGACGCCAGCGCCGAAACACGCAGGAGGCTAAAATTCCCGTTCCTCTCCACCGCAAGACCCTGCTGCCATGACCGAAACCGCGAACATCTCCCCGCTGACCCGGCACTACGCCGAGGAACTGGACGCCATCCGCGCGCAGGGGCTGTTCAAGTCCGAACGCATCATCACCAGCCCGCAGTCGGCCGAGATCACCCTCGACGACGGCCGCACGGTGCTGAACTTCTGCGCCAACAACTACCTGGGCCTGGCCGACCACCCGGAGCTGATCCAGGCCGCCAAGGACGCGCTGGACACGCATGGCTTCGGCATGGCCTCGGTGCGCTTCATCTGCGGCACCCAGGACCTGCACAAGCAGTTGGAGAAGCAGATCGCCGACTTCTTCGGCAAGGACGACACCATCCTGTATGCCGCCTGCTTCGACGCCAATGGCGGCCTGTTCGAGCCGCTGCTGGGCGAGAACGACGCCATCATCTCCGACGCACTCAACCACGCCTCCATCATCGACGGCGTGCGCCTGTGCAAGGCCAAGCGTTTCCGCTATGCCAACTGCGACATGGCCGACCTGGAAGCGCAGCTGCAGGCCGCCGATGCAGCCGGCTGCAAGACCAAGCTGATCACCACCGACGGCGTGTTCTCGATGGACGGCTTCATCGCCCCGCTGGATGAAATCACCGCACTGGCGAAGAAGTACAACGCGCTGGTGCATATCGACGAATGCCATGCCACCGGCTTCCTCGGCGCGACGGGCCGTGGTTCGGCCGAAGTGAAGGGCGTGCTGGACAAGATCGACATCATCACCGGCACCTTGGGCAAGGCCATGGGTGGCGCGCTGGGCGGCTTCACCTGCGCCAGCGCCGAGGTCGTCGAACTGCTGCGCCAGCGTTCGCGTCCCTACCTGTTCTCCAACTCGCTGCCGCCGCATGTGGTGGCTGCCGGCATCAAGGCCTTCGAGATGCTGGCTGCCGCCGATGACCTGCGTGCCACGCTGCGCGAGAACACCGCCTACTTCCGCGAGAAGATGACTGCCGCCGGTTTCGACGTGAAGCCTGGCGTGCACCCGATCAGCCCGGTGATGCTGTACGACGCACCGCTGGCGCAGAAGTTCGCCCAGCGTCTGCTGGAAGAAGGCATCTACGCCATTGGCTTCTTCTTCCCGGTGGTGCCCAAGGGCCAGGCCCGCATCCGCACCCAGATCAGCGCCGCGCACAGCCGCGCCCACCTCGATCGCGCAATCGATGCCTTCACCCGGATTGGCCTGGAACTGGGCGTGATCAAGGGCTGAGTGCTGCCGTTGGTCTGAAAGCAGAACAGGCGCCGAAAGGCGCCTGTTCTGCTTTGTCCTGTAGTGGCCGGGCCAGCGGCGGCACAGGGCGGCCCCGGACCGGGAGTTACGGGCCGAGCGGGGGGGGGCACAGGGGGGGAGGCGGTATTTGTTGGGGGGGCCC
>NZ_JBRREH010000121.1:0-11726 GCF_056760175.1 Stenotrophomonas sp. STEN021
GCCATGCTCGGCAGAGGCATTACCGGTAAAGCCCCATGCCGAGCATGGCTCGGCACTACAGCTCCCTCCCTTTTGCGCAGCAAAGGGGAGGGTTTGGGAGGGGTAAGCATTTTGCCGGTTGATGCAATCCCGGCTTCGCGGTGCGTGCCGCTTTTACCGCATGGCTGGTAAGGCCCCTTGCCGAGCATGGCTCGGCACTACAGGTTTCGCTCTGCCGAGCATGGCTCGGCACTACACGTGACCTGCATCCCCGCAGTCCGCCCGCGCTCCTGCATAATCAGCACGATGAGCGTCCTGCGTTTTGACAATGTCAGCAAACACTATGCCGGTGGCCATCAGGCGCTGCTGGATGTCAGCTTTGAGGTGGCGGCCGGCGAAATGCTGTTCGTCACCGGGCACTCCGGTGCCGGCAAGAGCACCTTGCTCAAGCTGATCCATCTCAGCGAGCGGCCCAGCCGTGGCGCTGTCATCTTCGGCGAGCGCAATCTGCTCAAGGTCCGCGGCGGCAAGGTTGCCCTGCATCGGCGCGAAGTCGGCGCGGTCTACCAGGACCATCGCCTGCTGGTCGATCGCAGCATTGGCGAGAACGTCGCCCTGCCGCTGATCCTGCGCGGCGACCGCCGTGCCGATACCGGCAAGCGGGTGCGCTCGGTGCTGGAACGTATGGGCCTTGGCCATCGTGAGAAGGCGCTGCCCAGTGAACTGTCGGCCGGTGAGCAGCAGCGCGTCGGCATCGCCCGCGCGATTGTCGCCGAGCCCAAGCTGCTGGTGGCCGACGAGCCCACCGGTAATCTTGACCCGACCCTGGCCGCGGAAATCATGACCTTGTTTGCCGAGCTGCCTGCGCGCGGCACCAGCGTGCTGGTGGTCAGCCATGACCTGGCCCTGCTCAAGCAGATGCGCAAGCGCGTGTTGATCCTCGACCACGGCCGTCTGGTCGATGACATCTCGCCGCAGGACCTGGCCGAATGACTAGCAGCAACAGCAGCGAGAAGTCCGCAACGAACACCAGCACGGCGGCACCGTCGCGGCTGGCCACCTGGATCAACCACCATCTGCACAGCGTGGTGTTCAGCCTCGGCCGCGCACTGCGCAGGCCGTGGGCAACCGCGCTGACGGTGGCGGTGATGGCATTGGCCCTGGCACTGCCGTTGGGGCTGTCGATCGGCCTGGACAACCTCAAGCATTTCGCCGGCAGCGTGCAGCAATCGCGCGATATCAACCTGTTCCTGAAAACCGACGTCGATGGCGCCGCCGCGCAGGAACTGGCCAAGACCCTGCGCGCCCGTACCGACGTGGCGCAGGTACAGTTGCGTACACCGGACGAAGGCCTGGCCGAGCTGCGCGAGAACGCCGGGCTGGGCGAAGCCATCGATGCGCTGGGTGAGAACCCGCTGCCCACGCTGCTGATCGTGACCCCGGCCGATGGTGTTGACGCCGCCCTGGCCAAGTCGCTGGAAGCCTTGCCGCAGGCCGATCTGGTCCAGCACGATGCGCTCTGGCGGCAGCGGCTGGATGGCTGGCTGAACTTCGGCGCGCGGCTGGTGCAGGTGTTGTCGGTACTGCTGGGCCTGGGTGCTGCGTTGGTGGTCGGCAATACGGTGCGCCTAGATATCCAGGCACGGCGCGAGGAAATCGGCGTGCTGCAGCTGCTCGGTGCCAGTGACGGCTTCATCCGTCGCCCGTTCGTCTATCTGGGCGCGTGGTACGGGCTCGGCGCTGGCGCGCTCGCCTTGGGCTTAATCGGTGTGTGCGGGCTGGCCCTGCGCGCGCCACTGGCCAACCTGTCGCAAAGTTACGGCAGTCCTTTCATGTTGCATGGCCTGGATATGCTGCATTCGGGCATGGTGCTGGTTGGCACCACGATTCTGGGTTGGTTGGGGGCATGGCTGGTGACAGGTCACTTCCTCAGGCAGACTCGCCCGACTGAAACCTGAGGCCCGCATGTCCACGCACGAGCTCAAGCACCTGATCAGCGACGCGCCGCGGGTAATGGTGGTCGATGGATCCAAACTGGTACGGCGCCTGATCAGCGATGTGCTCAAGCGCGAGCTGCCTGATGTCGAGGTGGTTGGCTGCGCCAGCATTGCCGAGGCGCGTGAAGCGCTGGCTGCCGGCCCGGTGCACTTGGTCACCACCTCGCTGGCCTTGCCTGATGGTGATGGCCTGGCGCTGGCACGTGGCGTGCGCGAAACCGCAGGGCAGGCCTATGTGCCGGTGATCGTGGTTTCCGGCGACGCCCAGCAGCATCTGGAACAGCGCCGCTTCACCGAATATGTCACCGACTATTTCGACAAGGCGCTGGGCCATGAAGCGCTGGCGACCTTCATCCGTGGCTATGTGCAGCCCGAGCCGGTGGCCAATGCCACCGTGCTGTATGTCGAAGACAGCCGCGTGGTGGCCGAGGCCACAAAACGCATGCTGGAGCGGCATGACCTGCATGTGGTGCATGTGCTCACTGCCGAGGATGCGTTCTCGCTGCTCACCGCCGAGTCGCTGGGCCGCACCACGCGCCAGGTGGACCTGGTATTGACCGACGTCACCCTCAAGGGTGAGCTCAGCGGCCGCGACGTGGTCGAGCGCATCCGCGTCGACTTCGCCTATGGCAAGCGGCGCCTGCCGGTGCTGGTGATGACCGGCGACGGCAACCCGCACAACCAGTCGGCGTTGCTGCAGTCCGGCGCCAATGATCTGGTGCAGAAACCCATCGAAGAGCGTCTGCTGGTGACCAAGGTGTTGTTCCAGCTGCGGCTGGCACGCATGGCACAGCCGGCGGTGGTGCTGTGAGCGAAGACGGCGCACAGATCCAGCTCGAGCCCAGTTGGAAGGCGCGCATCGGCGATTGGCTGCTGCGCCCGGAAATGCGTGAGCTGTCGGCCTTCCTGCGCAAGCGCAAGGCAGCCGGGGCGCATGTGTTCCCGCCTGGTCCGGAAATCTTTGCTGCCTTCAACGCCACCCCGTTCGAGCAGGTCAAGGTCGTGGTGCTGGGGCAGGACCCGTACCACGGTTATGGCCAGGCGCATGGCCTGAGCTTCTCGGTGAAGCCGGGCGTGCCGGTGCCGCCGTCCTTGCTCAACATCTATAAAGAGATCGAGGCCGACCTGGCCATCCCGCGCCCGGACCATGGCTGCCTGCTGCCGTGGGCGCAGCAGGGCGTGCTGCTGCTCAATGCGGTGCTGACCGTGGAAGAGGGCAAGGCGGGCGCGCATCAGGGCCGCGGCTGGGAGGGTTTCACGGACCACGTGGTCGACGTGCTCAACCGCGAGCGCGAAGGCCTGGTGTTCCTGCTGTGGGGCGCTTACGCCCAGCAGAAGGGCAAGGTCATCGATACCCGCCGCCACCGCGTGTTCAAGGCGCCGCATCCCTCGCCGTTGTCGGCCCACCGGGGCTTCCTCGGTTGCCGGCACTTCTCGCAGGCCAATGACTACCTGGCCCGCAACGGCCAGGCCCGGATTGACTGGCGGCTGCCAGCCTTGGCCGACCTGGCGCCGTCTGATCGCTGAACTGCCTTGATTCCTGTCATATCGCGGTGACCTTGGACTTGCTACCTTGGCGGTCCTCGGAATGCCGATGTTTCTGTCGCCTATTCAGGCTTGACTCTGGGTTTGGCAACAAAAACAGAACGCTGGAACTTTTTCTGTACTGAGCAGTCCAATAGTTCGACTGCTAAGATGAGGTCCTATGAACCTGAACACCTCTACTGCCCTTGTGGCAAACAATCTCCCGATCCCCAGTGCGCTCGGTTCGCTGGACGCCTACATCGGTGCCGTGCACCAGATCCCGGTGCTGTCGGTCGATGAGGAACAGGAACTGTCGCGTCGCTTCCGTGACGAGCAGGATCTGAACGCCGCGCGTGAGCTGGTGCATTCGCACCTGCGCTTCGTCGTGCACGTGGCCCGCGGCTACAACGGCTACGGCCTGCAGCTGGGCGACCTGATCCAGGAAGGCAACATCGGCCTGATGAAGGCGGTCAAGCGCTTCGACCCGGACATGGGCGTGCGCCTGGTGTCCTTCGCGGTGCATTGGATCCGTGCCGAGATGCACGAGTTCATCCTCAAGAACTGGCGCATCGTCAAGGTCGCCACGACCAAGGCGCAGCGCAAGCTGTTCTTCAACCTGCGCAAGTCCAAGACCCGCCTGGGCTGGATGAACGCCGCCGAGGTCAGCGCCGTCGCCAAGGATCTGAACGTCTCCGAGCGTGAAGTGATGGAGATGGAATCGCGTCTGTCCGGTCGCGACATTGGTTTCGATGCGCCGTCGGATGAAGACGACGATCATGCGCCGCCGTCGCCGGCTGCGTATCTGGTCGCGCGCGATGAAGATCCGTCGCAGGCCTATGAGCGCGAGGACAGCGAAGACAACCAGCTGAGCCTGCTGCGTGAAGGTCTGGCCAAGCTCGACCAGCGTTCGCGCGACATCATCGCCCGCCGTTGGCTGGAAGCCGACAGCAAGGTGACGCTGCAGGAACTGGCAGATGAGTACGGCGTGTCGGCCGAGCGCATCCGCCAGATCGAAGCCAACGCGCTGAAGAAGATGAAGGCACTGTTCGCCGCCTGAGCAAGGCAGCAGCAGTAACACGAAGGCCCGGGGAAACCCGGGCCTTTGTTTTGTAGTGCCGAGCCATGCTCGGCAAGAGGCCTTGTGCACGAACTAACCCGCTGTAGTGCCGAGCCATGCTCGGCAGAGGCGTTACCGGTGGCGGTTGGTCCGTGCATGGAGCCTCTGCCGAGCATGGCTCGGCACTACGGACGGGGTTCTGATAAATCCCCTGCCGAGCATGGCTCGGCACTACCGGTGATCTTTCCCGTGTAGATTCGGCATTCCTCTTGCAGACGGAGCTGGTGATGAAAGGGAACTGCCTGTGCGGTTCGGTCGAAGTGATCGCCAATGAGCATTCCGAGATCGGTCTATGCCATTGCAGCATGTGTCGGCGCTGGTCCGGTGGGCCGCTGTTCGCGGTGCATTGCGATGACCAGGTGCAGGTCATCGGCAGCGCGCTGAAGACCTATCGTTCCTCGGATTGGGCCGAGCGTGGCTTCTGCTCACAGTGCGGCACGCACCTGTATTACCGCTTGGTGCCGGACGGCGAATACTTCGTGCCGGCCGGCTTGTTCCAGGAACAAGCGTTCGAACTGGCCAGCCAGATCTTCATCGACGAAAAACCGTCGTACTACGAACTGGCCAACGAGACGCCGAAACTCACCGGGCGCGAAGTATTCGAGCAGTTTGCCAACGGCAACAGCTGATTGCCGCTGGCGCGGCTGCGATCAGCCTGCAGGTTCCTTGCCATCCTCCTCGTCGGCATCGCCGAGGATGATGCGCGCGCTGCGCTGGTAGCTCCAATACGCCACTGCCCAGTTGAGCAGCACCACCAGCCGGTTGCGGAAGCCGATCAGGAAGAACACGTGCGCGGCCAGCCAGAACCACCAGGCCAGCAGCCCGGACAACTGCAGCTTGCCGACATGCACGATCGCCGCCATGCGGCCGATGGTGGCCAGGTTGCCCTGGTCGTTGTAGCGGAATGGCGGTGGCGCTGGCTTGCCATCAAGACGTGCGCGGATCACCTGCGCCACGTACTTGCCCATCTGCTTGGCGGCAGGCGCCACGCCCGGCACCGGGCGGCCATTGGCCTGCATCAGCGCGACCAGGTCGCCACCGGCGAAGATCTCCGGGTGGCCGGGAACGGTGAGGTCTGGTTCCACCTGTACGCGGCCGGCGCGGTCCAGCGGCACCTCAAGCGTGCGTGCCAGCGGTGAGGCGGCCACACCAGCCGCCCACACCACGGTGCGTGCGGGGACGTGGGTGTCGCCCAGTTGGAAGCCCTGCCCGTCGATATGGCTGACGGCGGTGCCGGTGAGGACTTCCACGCCCAGCTTCTCCAGTTGGCGGCGCGCCTTAAGTGACAGCACTTCCGGGAAGGTGGACAGCACCCGCGGCCCGGCTTCAACCAGCCGCACCTTGGCGTCGGCCGGATTGATATGGCGGAACTCGTTCTTCAGTGTGTGGCGGGCAATCTCGGCCAGGGTGCCTGCCAGCTCCACGCCGGTCGGACCGCCACCGACGATGGCGAAGCTCAGCCAGGCGGCGCGCTTGGCCGGGTCGGGCTCGGCCTCGGCGCGCTCGAAGGCCAGCAGCAGTTTGCGGCGCAGGTAGAGCGCATCGTCCAGCGTCTTCAGGCCGGGCGCATCGGCGGCCCATTCGTCGTGGCCGAAGTAGGCATGGGTGGCGCCGCTGGCGACCAGTAGCATGTCGTAGCCAATCACGCCGCCATCGCCGAGCTGCAGCTGTCGGGCGTGCTTGTCGATGGACACCACTTCGCCCAGCCGTACCTCGATATTGCGTTGCTTGCCGAGGATATGCCGCAGTGGCGCGGCGATATCCGGTGAGGACAGGCCGGCGGTGGCGACCTGGTAGAGCAGGGGCTGGAACAGATGGTGGTTGCGGCGGTCGATCAAGGTGATGCGCAGGGGCGCGTTGGCCAGCGCTCGGCTGGCCCAGAGCCCGGCGAAACCACCGCCGACGACGACAAAATGCGGGTGTTGCGGCATGACGTACTCCGGTGGGGCCGGTGAACCGGCCGTGGGGGCGGGTTGTCAGTACGCATCATCGCATTGATGTGCTTTGAAACAGCGATGACCGATACTGGCACTCAGCTTGCCGCCATGGAGTCACCCGTGTCTGAGCCTGAGAAGCGCATCGCGCTGTTGATCGATGCCGACAACGCGCCGTCATCGAAGATCGACGAGATTCTTGTGGAAGTGGCCGCCTTCGGCGTGGCCAATGTGCGCCGTGCCTACGGCGACTGGAAGAACCCACGCTTGAAGGGTTGGGAAAGCGTGCTGCATGAGTTCGCGATCCGGCCGATCCAGCAGTTCGCCTATTCCAAGGGAAAGAACGCCTCGGACATGGCGATGGTGGTGGACGCGATGGACCTGCTGTACGCGCGCAACCTGGATGGCTTCGCGATTGTCTCCAGCGATGCCGACTTCACCCCGCTGGTGATGCGCATCCTCACCGATGGCGTGAAGGTCTATGGCTTCGGTGAACAGAAGACGCCCTTGGCCTTCGTCAACGCCTGCTCGAAGTTCACCTATCTGGAAGCGCTGGGCAACGATGCGCCCGAAGTCGTTGAGCACGTGGCCGCCAGCAGCGCGCCGGCTGCGCCGACTGCAACGGAAGTCTCCGAGCCACTCGCGGCACCGATCAAGCCGCGCAGCACCAATGAACTGCGCGGTGACACGCGCCTGCTCAACCTGCTGCGTGGCGCGGTGGATGCGGTGGCGGATGAGCAAGGTTGGGCGCTGCTGAGTTCGGTCGGCAACCAGATTGCCAACCGCGCATCGTTCGACTCGCGCAATTATGGCTATCGCAAGCTGAGCGAGCTGATCGATGCGACAGGCCTGTTCGAGGTCAAGCGTGCCGGCAAGGCATCGGCGGTGCGCGCGCTGCCACGCAAGGGGGCGCGCGATGAGAACTGATCTGAAAGGAGTGGGGGAATGTTGAAGATCTGGGGCCGGCGCAATTCCAGCAATGTGCGCAAGGTGTTGTGGTGCGCCGAGGAAATCGGCTTGCCGTATGAGTCGATCGAAGTGGGTGGCGCGTTTGGTGGCACGCAGACGGCCGAATACCGCGCGATGAATCCGAATGGCTTGGTGCCGGTGATCGAGGATCAAGGTCTGCCGGTGTGGGAGTCCAACGCCATCGTGCGTTATCTGTCGGCACGTTATGCACTGGACGTGTTGTATCCGTCCGACCCGGTTGAGCGTGCATGCAGCGAACAATGGATGGATTGGACCACATCGAGTTTTGCGGTGGCCTTCCGTGACCTGTTCTGGGGCGTCGTGCGTACTGCACCAGCGGATCGTGATGAGGCGCGTATTGCGGCGGCGTTGTTACGCTGTGGTGAGTTGCTGGCGCTGGTCGATGCGGCGTTGGAAAAGCAGCCGTGGTTGTCCGGCGAGCGTTTTGCGATGGGCGATATTCCGCTGGGCGCCTTCATCTACGCCTGGTTTGAGATGCCGATCCAACGACCGGAGCTGCCGCACCTGGCAGCGTGGTATGCCCGGCTGCAGCAGCGGCCGGCGTATCGGAAAGGGGTTATGACGGCGTTGACTTGAGTTGATGTTGGGAGTGCGGGGATGCGACTTCCAACCGCGTCTGGCGCACAAAGAGAAAGCCGCGCCGTAACCAGCGCGGCTTTCTCGCTACCTCCGTGCGGACAGCACGGCTAGACAAGCCTTAGAACTTCCAGGTCAGGCCCATGTACAGCTGGCGACCTGCATAGCTGTTGGACAGCAGACGGGCCTTGGTGTCGCTGCCCAGGTGCACACGCTGCTCGGACTTGGTGGCGTTGAGTACCGAAGCACTCAGGGTCAGGTCCTCGCGGATGTTGAAGGCCGCGTTGAGGTCCAGCTGGTCATACGGCTCGGTATAGATGGTGAAGCCGTTGTTCAGGCCGCCAACCACTTCGCCGCGACGGTTGTACGAGGCACGCGCCAGGAAATAGCGGTTCTCGTAGAACACGGTGAAGTTGCCCTGGTTCTTTGCGCTGCCTACCAGCGGCGAGGCACCGATCTTCTCACCGTCGATTTCAACCGAAGCCAGGTTGGTGTCGTTGTAGGTGTAGTTGGCCTGGAAGCCCAGACCGAAGTCGAAGGTGTACTGGCCGTACACTTCCACACCCTGCGACACGCCGTCCTGGCCGTTGGCTTCCGTGGAATAGTCCTGCACCGTTACCGACTGCCCTGCAACGTTCATCTGCAGGTCGCGCACCACCGGTACGGTGAAGTTCTTCACGTCCTTGCGGAACAGGCCAACACCTGCAACTGCACCGGGTTGGAAGTACCACTCCAGGCTCAGGTCGTACTGGGTTGCCTTGAACGGCTCCAGGTCCTTGTTGCTGCCAGAACCGTACCAGCCCGGGTTCACTGCGCCACCGGCCACAACGCGGTCGGCGCTGTATTCGGCGGAGTAGTAGCTCAAGCCGCCCGGGTAGGCGATGCTGGTGTAGCTGGGACGCGAGATGACCTTGGAAGCTGCACCGCGCAGTACCAGGTTGTTGGTGATGTCCCAGGCGATATTGAAGCTTGGCAGGATGTCGGTATAGGTCTTGTCCAGCGAGGCAAGCTCATAGCTCTTCTCGCGGGCCATGCTGTCGGGCAGGCGCACGAATCCGCTCTCACAGCCGTAACCCGTGTTCGAGCCCAGCAACGCGGCGGCGGCAGGATCGGTACAGGCCATCGGTGAGCCGCTGGCGTTGTCAGCGAAGTAGTCGTTGAAGCGTTCGACCGAATCGCTGGATTCGGCGTGCTGCTTGGTGCGGGCTACACGGATGCCGACGTTGCCGCGAACACGTTCTGTACGGAAGTTGGCCTGGAAATAGCCGGAATAGACCTTCTCGCCCACGTTGTAGACGAAGTCGTCCTCACGACGGTTCTGCGCCGGACCGTAGGTCTTGTTGAGATAGTCGATGTAGGCAGGATAGTTGATGCCAGGAAATACGTTCGCGTTGAAGCCGCCGGCGATGTTGCCGATCGGCTGCGACAGGAAGAAGCCGGGTTGTGCGATGCCGGCAGTGGAATCACAGCCAGCCTGGTAGCGCTTGCTGTAGTCGCTCGGGTCCGCACCTTGGCACACCCAATAGGTATTGCCGGTATTGCGGTGCACCTTGCTGTCGCTGTACTTGGTGCCGAACTGGATGGAATCCAGCCAACCGGCTTCGAACAGCTTGTTGAAGTCAGCCTGGAAGTGATTCTGCTTGATGCTGGTCTGGGTCCATGACGAATCGGTGGAGCCGGTGTCGACCTCGGCGATGCCGTTCATCAGCTGCTGCTGCAAGTCCGGCGAGAACGTTGCCGACGGCGTACCGGTGATGTCCCACGCGCTGTACTGGTTGCCGGCCTGCCATTGGTTGCCTACTTTGCGGCGCGGCTTTGCCGACATGCGGAAGCTCATCGACGGGCCGCCTTCGGACCAGGTGCGGCCGCCGGCAAACGACGCCTTCCACAGCGGGCTGATGTCCCAGTCCACGCTCAGGTCTGCGGTCTGCGACAGCGCCTTTTCGCGGCTGTAGGTACCGGTCAGCTGCGGGGTCGGAATGGTGCAGTCATCCGGGCCCCAGCCACCGCCGGGCAGGCCGGCAGCCTTGGCTTCGTCCTCGCTGCAGATGTAGGTTTTGCCAGCCAGCTTTTCGTACTCGGCACCGGTGACGATGGTGCCACTGGGGTCGAAGCTAAAGTCGTTGAGCAGGCGGCCCGGTTCCCAGTTGCCGTCACCAGCGACACGCGCCAGGTTCCATTCCGGAATCTTCAGCATGTTCTGGGTGTAGTTGCCCTCCAGCTCAAAGCGGAAGTAGTTCGCGGTCATGGTGACGCTGTCGACCGGCTTGAACTGGAAGGTCAGCTGGTTACCGGTGCGCTCGCGCTTCTCGTCCTTGACCGCGAAGTTGACCGAGGTCGGCATGAAGAAGCCGGAGTAGTGGCCGCCGGTCTGGTTGTAGATGCCGGAACGGCCCCAGAACTGCGAAGCCTCAGGCAGGCGATTGCCGTGCACATCGACGGCTGGATCGCGGGTGGTGCCGCGTTCGTCCCAAACGTACTTGTGGCTGATGTTGCCGTTGGCGTCGAGGCGGTCGCTATACCACTGCCAATCCTCGGTGCTGGCGGTCATGGTGCGGCTACGACGGTTCTGCTTGGTTGCACCGATCAGTAGGCCGAAGCGCTCGTCCTCGCTGTGCCAGGAGTACATCGCCGACGCCTGCGGGTCGATGCCGCTGGTGGTGTCCGACGAGGTGCCTTCGATGCTGGCAAAGCCGGAGTTGGCTTCCATGTCCAGCGGGCGACGCGTGCGCAGGATAACCGTACCGCCGATGCCGCCTTCTTCCAGGCGTGCTTCCGGGGTTTTGTACAGTTCTGCGGCCGACAACATGTTGGACGGCAGCAAAGTGTAGTTGAACGAGCGCGATGCTTCGTTGTTGGTTTCCGAGCTGGCGACGTAGTTGCCATTCAACTGGGTCAGCGTGAGGCCTGATGCCAGACCGCGCACGCTGACGTTCTTACCCTCACCGCCGTCGCGGGTGATGATCACGCCGGGCACGCGCTGCAGCGCGTCGGCCACGTTTTTGTCGGGGAACTTGCCGACGTCTTCTGCGGTGATCACCTCGACCACGGCATTGGCGTCGCGCTTTTGCTCAAGGCTTTTTTCGATGGCGTAGCGGTAGCCGGTGACGTTGACGCTATCGAGCGTGGTGGCGTCGGGGCTGGTGCTGGCCTGTTGCGCGAGCGCTGCGCCGGGAACGGCTGCGACGGCGAACAAGGCGAAGGCAATGGCGGCGGACAAGGTGTCGCGGCCGTGCTTGCGTGTGATCTGTTTCATTTCTCTCCCTCTCCTGGATTGAATCGCTAACTGTCACGGTGATTTGGACTTGTATCGATCTAAAAACATGTGAAGCCGGGGCCTTGTTGCGATCGCTCAACGGTGTGTCTGGCGCTCGAGCAGGGTTCCGTTGCCTGGGATCGTGGGGGTGTCGATTTGGATCGATCTAAACGATTGGCGCGCATTTTTTAGCACAGCCAAAGGTTTGACGCATGTTGCTACGCAATATGGCCGGGTCGGTGGAGTTGGCGGGGCAGGGACGGTGGGGGTAGTGGGGGGGGCCCCACCGGCCGGGCGGCAGCCGCGAAGGCCAAAAACCCAACCCCAAGCCACCAAACACACCAACACACCAA
>NZ_JBRREH010000122.1:0-11295 GCF_056760175.1 Stenotrophomonas sp. STEN021
TGAGGGGGGTGGCTCCACGGCTGTGTCACACGCAAAACCCCCCACCCTTGTCCCCCCGGCGCCCCCCGCGAAACTGGCGTCAATGCAATCACGGTCATGCCTGCGACCTGATGGACCACCAGCTTCGCGGCTGACACCGCTCCTACTGCTCTGCCCCCTCCCTTTGGCGGAGCCAAGGGGAGGGTTGGGGAGGGGTCAGCCCTTGCCCCTGATGTTGCAGTAGCTTCGCGGCTGACGCCGCTCCCACAGAGCCAAACAAAGCCAGGCAAGGCCAGGCTTACCTGGCAGCTTCCACATACTTGGCGTACACCGCATCGATCTTGCCGGTGTCCAGTGCCGCGCCGCCCTGGATCTCCTCGGCCTGCTGGAACAGCGGCATGATCATCGCCATACCATCAAGCTTGGTTTTCAGGTGCACACCCGGCGCCCTGCCAAGAAAGCCATCCCAGCGCTGCCGCACCTGCGCCCAGAATGGTGCGGTGGCAGCCCAGTAATCACGCGCAGGCGTGAAGTTTACTTCCGTGGTCTTGATGTAGTCGTTGAAACCGAACTCGCGCGCGATCTCCACCTGGCTGCCGTCGGCGTTGCGTTGCACCTTGGTGTTGAACTGCTCGTGGGTCCAGCCGTTCGGGGTCAGTGTGTGCTGGTTCACCACCGCCAGCGCGTTGTAGTCGCTGCGCCTGGTGTATTCGCGACGCGGCAACGGCCGCCAGCTCAGGTCGCTGGTCCAGGTCGGCACGTTGTTGTTGTAGCTCCAACGGCCGGTGCCGCAGTAACGCGGTGCATCGCTGACTTCGTAGACGCACTGCGTCCACGCGCCCTGATTGAGCGCCGCCGGAATGGGACGCACCGTCCAGGTCTGGTCGGCACTGAACTCAAAGCGCTGCGGTGCTTCGTAGACCCAGTCCTGGCGCCAGTGCTTGGTGACGTGGCCGCTCTTGGTGTCCACCAGCAGATGCTGCAACACGATGCGCTGCGGCGTGTCCTCAACCACGATCACCACTTCATCACCACCGCTGCGCATCGCCGGCGCGCGTTCGTAGCCGGGCTTGAGCAGCACGGTTTCATCGAAGGCGAAGTCCACCGTGTACTCACCCTGCATCTTCAGGATGCTGTCGTGGTCACGGGCGATATCGGCAGTGGCGGCGCTGGCAGCGGTGCTGACAAAAAACAGCAGCGGCAGGCTGGCGGAAAGCAGCTTCATGGGTTTTCCTTCGGTGGATGAAAGGGATGGCCATCCGTGGCCGCGATGCGCTCCTTCGCCGGCTCCTGGAGGAACCGCTAACGTTGTTGCTTACCAGGACACCGAGACGCTGGCTGATACGCTGCGACCCGGGTTGCTGAAGCGATCGATCACGCTGCTGTTGGCGGCCAGCGTGGAGGTGATGCTGGACCAGTCGATGTAGTTGCGATCGGTCAGGTTGAACACGCCGACGTTGAACTTGGCGCCCGGTGCGAATTCCCAATGCGCCATCAGGTCGAGCACGCCATAGCCCGCCGGACGATACGCCGTGGCTGCAGCGACGCGATCCTTGCGGCGGGCAAAGGTGCCGGCCAGTTCCACGCCCCAGTCGTCGCGGTCGTACATCAGGCCGACGGTACCGCGCAGCGGATCCACTGAGTCCAGCGGGGTATCTGCGGTACGGTTCTGGCCATGCGCCCATGCCACCGCGCTGCGCAGGCCCCAGCCCTTCAATGCATCGCTGACCTGGCCGAAATCGACCCCTGCCTTCAGCTCGGCACCATAGATGCGCGCATCGGCGATGTTCTGCGACTGGAACACCATCAAGCCCTGTGCGTTGACACCGACATAGCGCTGCGATTCGATGAAGTCGCGGTAGTCGTTCCAGTAACCGCTGACGCTCATGTAAGCGACCGGGCTGACGTAGCGCACGCCCAGTTCCACACCATTGCTGGTTTCCGGCTTCAGGTCCGGATTGGGGATGGCGGTGTAGCCGAACATCAGGTTGGTGAAGCCCAGGTTGACATCGTTGTACGGCGGCGAACGGAAACCGTGCGCGTAGCCGGCAAACAACGACCATTGCTCATCGAAACGCCACACCACACCCAGCTTCGGCGAGACGCTGGTCTTGGTCAGCGAGGCCACCGCCATGTCCGGGTTGTCTTCCTTGAAGATCGTATCGAGCTCGGGCTTGAGCCGGTAATGATCAACACGCAGGCCCGGCACAACTGACAGTCGGCCATCGGCAAGACGCATTTCGTCCTGTACGTACAGGCCGAGTTCGGTGGTCTTGCTGATCGGGAAATCACGCACCGGGAAATTGTCGGGCGAGATATTGGAGCTGACCGTGCCGTTGGCCAGCACCTGGTAGCCATCACGCTTCTGACGGATGTCGGTCTGCGCACCATCAAAGCCCCAGGTCAACGCGTGCTCGACCGAGCCGGTCTGCAAGGCCTTGTTGAACTGCAGCTGCGCACCGTACACCAGTTGGTCGAAATGGAAGGCGCGATGGCGGCGACTGCCGTTGGTACGGCCTTCGTTGGTAACCTGCTTGGTTTCACTGTTCTGGCGATAGATCTGCCAGTTCAGGCTATCTGCAAACGCAGCGTCCAGCGCATCCATTTCGTGGGCGAAAGACAGACGCGTACGGTTCTGCGTGTCATGTGCGGTCATGTCCGTGGTGGTACGTGAGGCGGCTACCGGATGCTTGTTGTTGACCGAAGAAAACACATCGGTATCGGTGCTGTCCTCATTACCTTCAACGGTCAGGCGGAAGCGCTGGCTTTCATCCGGCGCATACACCAACTTGGCCAGCACGCTGCGGCCATCGCGCTCCTGCGGATTCGGCGCGGTACGGGTGTAGTCCTGGGTGCGGATGTCACCTTTGTTGCCAGTCTCCTGACCCTGATGGTGGTTGACGTTGACCATGCCGCTCCAACGTTCACCGCCCCAGGCTGCGGTTGCGCCCGCCAACAAACCCTTCCACTCACCGTCGTAGCCGAACTTCAGGCCGATGTAGCTGTCCTTGCCGTCCTTCAGATAGTCGGCAGGGTCCTTGGTGACGAAGGCCACCACGCCACCAAGTGCGTCGGAGCCATACAGCGAACTGGCCGGGCCGCGCACGATTTCCACGCGCTTGAGCGTCTCCAGATCGGTGAAGTTGCGGTTGCTGTTGGCGAAATTGCCGATGTTGAAGCTCTTCGGCATGGCGATGCCGTCGGTCTGGATCAGCACGCGGTTTGCATCAAGGCCACGGATGCGGAAGCCCCCCAGGCCGAAGCGGGTGGCGCTGCGGGTCACCGACACGCCAGGCTCGTAGCGCACCAGGTCGGCGATGTCGTTGGCCAACTGCTTGTCCAATTGCTCGCGATCAATCACGTCGACCGTGGCGGCGACATCACTGAGCGCACGCTCGGTACGGGTAGCGGTGACCTGGACGCGGTCGAATTCATGTGCGACCGGCAAGGCTACGTTTTCGGCGTGCGCGGGCGACAGTACCGCCCACAGGGCAGCACTCAAGACAGTTGGACGGATCATGGAAGCCTGGAATCATGGAGTGGGCAAAACCCCTGGCAGGCAGCCGGGTTGTCTGCACAACCCGGCTGTAGCCAAGGGGGGAGAGAGCTGTGCATTCAAGAGCCAGGCGCAAGAGCGCTGGCTTGCGGCGAATGCGGCCGCAATGCGGCTTACTTGGTGAGGATCAGCTTGTCGTTGCTGGTATGCCGCAGGCGATAAAACTTGTCGCCATGCTGGATCACGATCTCGCGCTGACCCTTGAGCAGGGCACCGCTATCGACCGGCAACAACTGGACCGGGCGCTGCGGCAGGTGGAGGGTGCGGGGGCGAAGCAGAACGGGCTGGGCCGACATCATCGTGATTCCGTGCTGGGGACGGAGTTGATGATAATGATTCTCAATAACGATGCAAGAACTATTTGCAACAACCTTGAAGCCCGGCGCCAGGCCGGGCCGCCCACACCACCTGTAGTGCCGAGCCATGCTCGGCAAGGGGCCTCGCCGGCCCACCATCAACACTTGTAGGAGCGGCGTCAGCCGCGAAGCTGGCCGTGCTGGAATCACCAACCTGCCTGCAACCTGACAAATCCGTGGCTTCGCGGCTTACGCCGCTCCTACGGACGGGACTGAAGCCGCGCTGGCAACGCGCTGCCGAGCGTGGCTCGGCACTACAACCGCGCTATCAGCCGAAGATCGCCTCGATCTGCTGCCAGGCGCCCTCTTCCACCCGCGCCAGCACGTCCAGTGCGCACAGGTTCTCTTCCAGCTGCGACACCCGGCTGGCGCCCAGGATCACGCTGGAGACCTGTGGGTTGCGCAGGCACCAGGCAATGGCCAGCTGTGCCGGCGACTCGCCCAGTTCGGCGGCCAAGGCGGTGAAACGGCGCACCTTGCCCAGGCGATCATCGGCCGGCTCGCCCAGCACCGAGGCCTGCAGCCAGCCCAGCGAGGACTGCCCCAGGCGCGAATCGTCGGCGATGCCATCGTTGTACTTGCCCGTCAGCAGGCCCGACGCCAGCGGCGACCAGATCGTCGTGCCCAAGCCGACATCGGCATACAACGGCGCGTATTCGCGCTCCACGCGGGCACGATGCAACAGGTTGTACTGCGGCTGCTCCATGCTCGGCGCGTACAGATGATTGGCGCGTGCAAAGGCCACGGCTTCGGCAATCTGCGCACCCGACCACTCCGAGGTGCCCCAGTACAGCACCTTGCCCTGACGGATCAGGTTGTCCATCGCCAACACGGTTTCGCCGATCGGCGTCTCCGGATCCGGGCGATGGCAGTAATACAGATCCAGATACTCCACCCGCAGGCGCTTGAGCGCGGCGTGGCAGGCATCGGTGACATGCTTGCGCGAGAGCCCGCGCTGGGTCGGTGCAGGCTCCTCGGCAGCGCCGAAGAACACCTTGGACGACACACAATAGCCGTCGCGCGGCAGGCGCAGGTCGGCGATCACATCGCCCATCACCTCCTCGGCGCGCCCCTTGGCATAGACCTCGGCGTTGTCGAAGAAATTGACCCCGTTGTCCCAGGCCGCAGCAATCAGGTTGCGCGACTCGTCGCGCCCGATCTGGCTGCCAAAGGTCACCCAGGCGCCAAACGACAAGGCGGACAGCTGCAGGCCGGATGACCCAAGACGACGGTATTGCATGGCTGGCTCCAACATGGGGCGGCGCGCAGGATTCGCGCAGACAGACCGCCAGTGTAACCCTGACTGCGCACCCGGCAGGCCCGCAGACCTTGCCGATACCGGCGCAATCCCAGCAAATGCCTGCTTATGCCAGAGATATTCTTGCCCGGCATCAGCCGCTGCTCTAGGCTTGCGTCTTTTGCGGGCACGCCCGGGGATTACTCATGTTCGAAGGTTTGGGCAGAATTGGCTTCGGCCTGTTCGGCCTGGCGGTGCTTTTGGGCATCACCTGGCTGTTTTCCAATAACAAGAAAGCCGTTGACTGGAAGCTGGTTGCCACCGGCATCACCCTGCAGATCGCCTTTGCGGCACTGGTGCTGCTGGTTCCGGGCGGCCGCGACGTGTTCGACTGGCTGGGCAAGGGTTTCGTCAAGATCCTGAGCTTCGTCAATGAAGGTTCCAACTTCATTTTCGGCAGCCTGATGGACATCCCCAAGTACGGCTTCATCTTCGCCTTCCAGGTGCTGCCGACCATCATCTTCTTCTCGGCGCTGATGGGCGTGATGTACCACCTGGGCGTGATGCAGGCCATCGTGCGGGTCATGGCGGCGGCCATCACCAAGGTGATGCGCGTGTCCGGTGCTGAAACCACCAGCGTCTGCGCCAGCGTCTTCATCGGCCAGACCGAGGCGCCGCTGACCGTGCGCCCCTACATCTCCAAGATGACCCAGTCCGAGCTGATCACCATGATGATCGGCGGTATGGCGCATATCGCCGGCGGCGTGCTGGCCGCTTATGTGGGCATGCTCGGCGGCGGTGATCCGGCCGCACAGGCGTTCTACGCCAAGCACCTGCTCGCCGCCTCGATCATGGCTGCGCCGGCCACCCTGGTGATCTCCAAGCTGTTGGTGCCGGAAACCGGTACCCCGCTGACCCGCGGCACGGTCAAGATGGAAGTCGAAAAGACCTCCTCCAACATCATCGATGCAGCCGCTGGCGGCGCCGCTGACGGCCTGCGCCTTGCGCTGAACATCGGCGCGATGCTGCTGGCCTTCATCGCCCTGATCGCCCTGCTCAATGCACCGCTGACCTGGATCGGTGACGTCACCGGGCTGGCCGCCGCGATCGGCAAGCCGACCAACCTGGCCACCATCTTCGGCTATGTGCTGGCCCCGATCGCCTGGGTCATCGGCACGCCGTGGGCTGACGCCACAACCGTGGGTTCGCTGATTGGCCAGAAGGTCGTGATCAACGAATTTGTCGCCTACATGGACCTGTCGCAGATCATCCAGGGCAATGTTCCCGGCGTCCACCTGAGTGAGGAAGGCCGCCTGATCGCCACCTACGCCCTGTGTGGCTTCGCCAACTTCAGCTCCATTGCCATCCAGATCGGCGGCATTGGCGGCCTGGCACCGGATCGTCGCCAGGACCTGGCCAAGTTCGGCCTGCGCGCGGTTCTGGGCGGCACCATTGCCACCTTGATGACCGCCACCATCGCCGGCGTGCTGACCCACTTCAGCTGATCCGTTGCCACTGCTGATTCATCGCCACTTTAGAGACGTAGATTCCATGAGTTCTGTTGTCGTTGCCGGTTCTTTCAATGTCGATCACGTCTGGCGTTGCGATGCCCTGCCCGCGCCGGGGGCGACCATTGCTGGCCGTTACAGCACCGGTCCCGGCGGCAAGGGCTTCAACCAGGCCGTCGCGGCGCGCCGCGCCGGTGCCGACACCAGCTTCGTCTGCGCACTTGGTGCCGATGCTGGCGGCGACCTCGCCCGCCAACTGGCCAACGCTGACGGTATCGCACTGGTGGCCGAAAGCACCGCTGAGCCCACCGGCACCGCTGGCATCTACGTTGACGGCCGTGGCCGCAACTCGATCGTGATCGGCGCCGGTGCCAATGCCTCGCTGAGCAGCGATTTCGTCACCGCCAACGCCGCCCTGATCGGCGGCGCCAAGGTCTTGCTGGCGCAGCTGGAATCGCCGGTGGAAACGATCGAAGCCGCGCTGGCGCTGGCCCGCGAGGCCGGCGTGCTGACCATGCTCAACGCCGCTCCGGCCAACGCCCCGTCCACCATCAGCCTGCTCAAGCTGGCGGACGTGCTGACCCCGAACGAAACCGAATTTGCCGCACTGCTCAGTCGTCATGTCGGCGAACGCATCGAGGCCGATGACGTGGCGGCGCTGGATGGTGCCAGCCTGCACGCCCTGTGCCGCAAGCTGTCCGGCAATACCGTGGTGGTGACGCTGGGTGCGGTGGGCGTATTTGTCTCGCACGATGAAGACAAGTTGCGCAGCGACAGCCAGCCCTACTACCGTGTACCGGCCGAGTCGGTGCAGGTGGTGGACACCACCGGTGCCGGCGATGCCTTCAACGGCGCGCTGGCCGCATCGCTGGCAGCAGCACCGGAATCTTCGTTCATCAAGCATGTCCGCTTTGCCAACCTGTACGCCGCCCGTTCCACCGAGAGCGAAGGCGCCGCACTGGCGATGCCGCGGATGACCCCGGCCGACGTCTGAGCCTATGGCTTTGCCCCCTCCCTTGCGCAGCAGGGGAGGGTTGGGGAGGGGTTGGCTCTTAAGCCTTTCACGCATTGCCAGCTTCGCGGCTTACGCCGCTCCTACAGCCGCGGTTCCAGCCCCCGCCGTACAATACCCCCCATGCAGATCGGCCCCTACACCATTGCACCCAACGTGGTGCTCGCGCCCATGGCCGGCGTTACCGACAAGCCATTCCGCCAGCTGTGCAAACGGCTGGGTGCGGGCTTGGCCGCCTCGGAAATGACCATCAGCGACCCGCGCTTCTGGACCACCCGCAAGTCCATCCACCGCATGGACCATGCCGGCGAACCGGCGCCGATCAGCGTGCAGATCGCCGGCACCGAGCCGCAGCAGCTGGCCGACGCGGCGCGCTACAACGTCGACCATGGCGCGCAGATCATCGACATCAACATGGGCTGCCCGGCCAAGAAGGTCTGCAATGCCTGGGCCGGCTCGGCCTTGATGCGCGATGAAGCACTGGTGGCACGCATTCTCGAATCCGTGGTCAATGCGGTCGATGTGCCGGTGACACTGAAGATCCGCACCGGCTGGTGCGCCGAAGTGCGCAACGCGCCGAGCATCGCCCGTATCGCCGAAGACAGCGGCATCGCCGCGTTGGCCATCCACGGCCGCACCCGCGACCAGCATTACACCGGCGTGGCCGAGTACGACACCATCGCCGCGATCAAGGCCATGCTGAAGATCCCGGTGCTGGCCAATGGTGACGTGGATTCACCGCGCAAGGCCGAGCAGGTGCTCAAGCTCACCGGTGCCGATGCGGTGATGGTTGGCCGCGCCGCACAGGGCCGGCCGTGGATCTTCCGCGAGATCGCGCATTACCTGGCCACCGGCGAAGAACTGCCACCGCCCTCGGTGGAGGAAGTACGCGACATCCTGCTGGGACATCTCACCGACCTGCACGCTTTCTACGGCGAACCACAGGGCGTGCGCATCGCCCGCAAGCATCTGGGCTGGTATGCGAAGGATCGCCCGGAAAATGCTGCCTTCCGCACCGTGGTCAATGCTGCGGAGACCGCCGACGCGCAGATCCGGCTGACCCGTGATTATTTTGATGCGCTGGTAGCGGGCGAAACGGCGTACGCCCAATAAAGGGCATGCTGTGCTCCCGGTAGAGCCGAGCCATGCTCGGCTGGGGCGTTACCGGCGATCTTTCCGATGGTGCAGAAGGCCTCTGCCGAGCACGACTCAGCACTACGTAATCCAGCTTCTGTAGAGCCCAGCCATGCTCGCCTGGGGCGTTTCCGGCGATCTGCCCGATGGTGCAGAAGGCCTCTGCCGAGCATGGCTCGGCACTACGCAATCCAGTTTCTGTAGAGCCGAGCCATGCTCGGCTGGGGCGTTGCCGGCGATCTGTCCGATGGTGCAGAAAGCCTCTGCCGAGCATGGCTCGGCACTACGTAATCCAGCTTCAGTAGAGCCGAGCCATGCTCGGCTGGGCGTTGCCGACGATCTGTCAGATGGTGCAGAAGGCAACTGCCGAGCATGGCTCGGCACTACGTAGTCCAGCTTCTGTAGAGCCGAGCCATGCTCGGCTGGGCGTTGCCGACGATCTGTCCGATGGTGCAGAAAGTCTCTGCCGAGCATGGCTCGGCACTACATCACGCAAAAAAAGGGCCCACCCGCTTGCGCTGATGGGCCCGTCCGACTGTCATCGACGCGCAGGGGAGAGAACCGCGTCGACCGGGTTCAGCCGAACACTTTGATCAGGCGAATACCTTGAAACGGGCTTCGTCTTCCATGAAGGTCTTTTCGCCAAACGGGGCTTCGTTCGAGCCGAACGGCATCTGCGCACGCAGTTGCCAGTTGCCATGCACGCCCCAGTGCTTACGCACCACCTCGTCCACCAGCGGGTTGTAATGCTGCAGGCTGGCACCAACGCCAGCGTCTGCCAGCGCAGTCCACACAGCGAACTGGGCCATGCCGTTGGACTGTTCGGCCCAGACCGGGAAATTGTCGGCGTACAGCGCGAACTGTTCCTGCAGGCCCTTCACCACATCGGTATCAACGAAGTACAGCACCGTGCCGGCACCCGCGGCGAAGCTATTGAGCTTGGCTTCGGTGGCGGCAAAGCCTTCGGCCGGTACGATCTTGCGCAGTTCTTCCTTGGTCAGCTCCCAGAACTTCTGGCTGTGGTCACCGAACAGGATCAGCGCACGCGAAGACTGTGCATTGAAGGCCGACGGCGCTTCGCGCATGGCCTGCTTGATCAGCTGAGTGGTGTCGTCCTGGCTGATCGGCAGCTGCTTGCCGAGGGCGTACTGGGAACGGCGCTTCTTGTACAGGGAGATGACTTGGCTGTTCATGATCGTTTCCTTGGAGGGAAAGCAGGCCGGCAACACCGCTGGCCCTTGCTTGATGACGCCCATTGTATTTGCCATCAAAATTAGAACAATTACTTAAAATCCAATAATTCGTTTCATTTTCAGAACAAATGCAGATTTCGCTTTTTGCCCTTGGAAAGCTCCCCAGCAAGCTCTCACCAAAGCCTGATTCCAAATCAGCGAATTCTCAGAACCAATGGCTATCAGCCACCCATCACCGCAAACCCGCGCCGCGCCGTCATTGCCTGCGGCACCGCAATGCTGGGTTCCGTTACGCATGCACCGCGGTAACAGCGGCTGGCGATACTGCACAGATCACTGCACGACGCTGTTTTCATGACCCTCAACGACTTCCCCTATCTGCATGGCTTCTCCGCCACCGAACAGGAGCGGCTGCGCAAGCAGGCACGCCTGTTCGAACCTGCAATCTTCCACGACATCGATTTCCGCAATTCGCGCCACATCCTCGAGGTTGGCAGCGGCGTCGGTGCGCAGACCGAAATCCTGCTGCGCCGCTTCCCCGAACTGCGGGTCACCGGCATCGACCTCAACGAGCGTCAGCTGGCTGCCGCCAATGCGCATCTGGCGCAGATGCCGTGGCTGCAGGAACGCGTCGAGTTCCAGCGCGCCAACGCCACCGATCTACCGTTCGAACCGCGCAGCTTTGATGGCGCCTTCCTGTGCTGGGTGCTGGAACATGTACCCTCACCTGCGCGCGCACTGGCCGAAGTGCGACGGGTGCTGAGCCCGGGCTCGCCGGTATTCGTCACCGAGGTGATGAACGCCTCGTTCCTGCTCGATCCCTACTCGCCCAACCTGTGGCGCTACTGGATGGCGTTCAACGACTTCCAGATCGACAGCGGTGGCGACCCGTTTGTCGGTGCCAAGCTCGGCAACCTGCTACTGGCCGGTGGCTTTCGCGATGTGCAGACACAGACCAAGACCGTGCACCTGGACAATCGCGAACCGGCGCGGCGCAAGGTGATGTTCGCGCTATGGGAAGAGCTGCTGTTGTCGGCAGCAGAGCAACTGCTCGAAGCCGGCAAGGTCGATCAGGCCACGGTGGACGGCATGCGCGCCGAGTTCACCCAGGTGCAGAACGACCCCAACGCGGTGTTCTTCTATTCCTTCGTGCAGGCCCGCGCCACGGTCTACTGAGTTGTGGCGGGGCCCCGGGGGAACCCCCGCCCCCCCCCGGGCCGCCCCAAAAATGTCCAAACGGGGTTGAGCAACAAACAAAATAAGGGCGCGGGAGAAACCCGCGGGGGCCCGCCGGGGGGGCAACCCCGCCCCATGCCCGCA
>NZ_JBRREH010000123.1:0-11154 GCF_056760175.1 Stenotrophomonas sp. STEN021
ACTACGCCCCCTCCCTTTGCCGCAGGCAAGGGGAGGGTTGGGGAGGGGTGCTGTTCGCGGTTGATCTGCGGCTGATGCATTGCCAGCTTCGCGGCTTACGCCGCTCCTACAACGCTGCTTGCAAGGCCACTGCCGAGCATGGCTTGGCACTACGCCCCCTCCCTTTGCCGCAGGCAAGGGGAGGGTTGGGGAGGGGTGCTGTTCGCGGTTGATCTGCGGCTGATGCATTCCCAGCTTCGCGGCTTACGCCGCTCCTACAACGCCGCTTGCAAGGCCACTGCCGAGCATGGCTCGGCACTACTGGGTCATGCGGCTCCTGCGATTGCGTTGGTTGAATTGGGCGCATCTACCAGTTGGTTGATTCGGCGCAGGGCGCTTTGCAGCTGGCGCCTATTGCTTGCCTGCCCCAATGACAGCCTGAAGCCTCGGCTGCGTTGTGCGCCGTCTGGTCTGAATGCCGATGACGGCGAGATCGCCAAACCCTGCAGTTGGGCGGCGCGCACAAACCCTGCATCGGTCCAAGGTTCGGGTACGCTGCACCAGGCATGCAATCCGGCTGCCTGCACCTTCAACGAAGGTACCAGCAGATGAGCGGCCAGCGCGGTGCGTTCGTGTGCTTCATCCAACACCTGATTCAACAATGCAGTCGCCGAGCCATCCAGCAGCAGTTGGCTCACCAACGCCATCACCAGCGGATGGCCCATCAAACAGATCGAACGCAACGCAGTCGCCAGCGCTTCGGCATGCTGCTCCGAAGGGCAGCGCACGAATGCCGTGCGCAGACCGGGGCTGATCGCCTTCGACAAGGTTGATACGTAGTACACATGCGCCGGTGCCAACGCCGCAATCGGCGCCGGCTTTTCCGCAGCGTGATGCCAGTAAGGATCATCCTCGATGGCCAGCAGATCCAGCCGCTGCAGCACACGTGCCAGCTCAACACGTCGCTGCAAGGGAATCGTCATCGCCGCCGGGTTGTTGCAGGTGGGGTTGAGGTAAACCACGCGTGCCCCACTCTGCCGCGAGGCACGTTCCAACGCGTCCGGGCACATCCCTTCCGCATCGTCATCGACCGGCAGCAGGCGTCGTCCCAAGGATCGCGCTGCCTGCAGCAAGCCCGGATACACCAGGTGATCGCAGAGAATCACCTCGCCCTCCTGGGTCTGGCTGATCAGGATCGATGCCAACGCCGACTGCGCGCCCTCCGCCACCACCAATGCCGTATCGGCAATATCGCCAAGCATCGGTTGCAGCCAACTGGTCGCTGCATGCCTGTCGGTCGGGCTGCCGCCGGCGAGGTGATACGTCATCAGGTTGGGCGCATTGCTGCGCGCAAGCACGGCGGCTGCGCCACGTCGCAAGGCATCGTTCAAGGCCAATGCATCCGGTACCGGCGGCACGTTCATGCTCAGGTCCACCGGTTGGCCGAAGGCCGCTTTCGGTGGTGCGATGAAACTGCCCTGCGGTCCGCGCGCTTCGATCAGGCCACGTCGGCGTGCTTCATCGAAGGCGCGCGTCACCGTGGTCAGGTCGATGCCGAGCTGCTTGGCCAATGCGCGTTGCGATGGCAGGCGATGGCCGGGCACCAGCTCGCCGGTGTTCATGCTGCGCTCGATGCTGTTGACGATGCGCAGGTAGATCGGGCCGTTGCTGCGCAGCGCGCTGTCCATCCAGTTCATCGCAAAACCCCACATTTACGGGCAAAAACTGCGACATCCTGTCGCACCATGTATGGACGATGTAGCCACGTATTGTTTGCATCAGCGGCGGGTGCCTGCTCACAACCATCGGTCGGTTGGAGCGGGTGCCCGCTGTTTTTTGTGCGCGGACAAAACGTCCACGCATGCTGGCGCGCATGCGGATTCATCAGCAGCGGATCAAGACTTGCCTTGCCAAGGGCAGTAACAGCCCACCGCCAGCAATCCGCGTGGGCGCACCGTCTGGCCATCGACCAGCTTGTCGAGAATCGGCTCGACAAAACTATTGGCCGAGTTGCAGACCATGCCAATGCTGTACGGGCCGGCGTAGGCCAGATGCCCTGCCCTGTCCCAGATCGCAACCGCAGGGCTGGCCGGAATATGTTCGGCGCCTTCAATCGTCGGCAGTTCTTTCAAACGACCACGCAGATACTCTGGCAGCTCACCTGTCGTGCCCGGGCGGCGCACCGCATAGAAATCGATGTTGGCGCGGCGATACATGCTGATCAGATAACTCAGATGCGCGCCGGTTTCGCGGTTGCAGACCTTGCAGGCCGGGTCCCAGAAATGCACGACGCGGATGCGTCCGTTGGCGCCAGCCAGTTCCGGCGGCAGCTTGAGTTGGGTGTCGTCGAAGACGATGGCCTGTTCGGCGAACGTGGCCTGCTCACTGAGGCCGAAGTACTGCCATAGCGCTATCGCAATACCAGCCATCAGCACACAGCCGGCCGCGATCCACAGCCGCATCCCGCGCCTGCGCGGCGATGCGCCGTTGGGCGGGCTCACGAGGCGGCGTCCGCGCCGAACTTGTGCTCGTACTGTTCCAGCATCTCGGCGCAGGAATCGGCCTGGGCACGGCGGTAGATCTCGGTGCGTTCCGGCGCGCGACTGCGCTGCAGGCACTGTTCAATGGCCGCGCGCTCACTGGCCTGCACATCGGCGGTCTGCGGCCGCGAGCAGACATAGACCAGCGACGCCAGCGCCAGCACCACGAAACCGGCGCAACCCAGCATCACCAGATGAAACTTCAGCTTGTCCCGACGCACAGCAGCTACCCGCATATCCATACAAGATATGAAATGTATCACTTTTGTATGGATATGACCGGAGTGCGGCTAAACGATCGCCTGCGTTCGCGTCTCAGGCGCAGCCGAGATGACCTCGGTCAGCTTGGTCAATGCCGCCGCCAGGCTGTGCTGGTCCACCGCCCCACCCAGGGACAGGCGGATGGCATTGCCGGCCTGCTCCTCGATGCTGAAAGCCTCCGAGCTTGCGATGCCCAGGCCTTGCGCTTGCGCGGCCTGGATCAGCCGGTACTGGTCCAAGCGTGGCGGCAGCGGCAGCCACACATGCAGGCCGGACGGGTGCGCCTGGTAGGGCTTGGGCAGGATGCGCGCGGCGATCTGCTGGCGCTGGCGCAGCTCCTGCTGGAAGCGGCGCACCATCTCATCGGCCTGGCCGCTGCGGATCCAGTGCGAGGCCACCGCCACCATCGACTGGGTCGGCATCAGCGCGATCGAGCGCAGGGCGTCCAGCAGCGGCTCCATCGGCTCGCCCGGCGGCACCACCAGATAGGCGGTGCGCAGGCCCGGCGCCAAGCACTTGGACAGGGTGGAAACGTAGTAGACCGGCGCGTCCGGGTGGCTATCCACCGCCAGCGGCGGCGCCGCATCGGCAGCTAGCAGCCAGTACGGATCGTCCTCGACCACCGCCACGCCATGGCGGCGGGCAATCGCGAGAATGGCCGCGCGGCGGGCCTGCGACATGGTCGCGGTGGTCGGGTTCTGGATGGTCGGGATCAGGTAGATCAGGGCCGGCTTGCGCTGCTGGCAGGCTGCTTCCAAGGCGTCCGGCAGCATGCCTTCGGCGTCCATGGCGATGGAGACGATGCCCCGCTGCAGTACGCGGGCGGCGGCCAGCAGGCCCGGATAGGTGAGCTGTTCGGCGGCGATCAGGTCACCCGGCTGGGTCTTGGCCAGCACGATGGCGCATAGCGCGGCCTGCGCGCCGGGGCAGATCACCACCCGCTCGGCGGAGACGTTGCCCAGGATCGGCGCCAGCCACTGCACGGCGGCGGCGCGGTCATCGCGGGAGCCGGCGCCGACGTGGTAACTCATCAACTCGCCCTGCCCCAGCTGCTGGCTGAGCTGCTGGAAGCCGCGCTCCATGCTCTGCGCGAACGAGCTGCTGCCCAGCAGCGGCGGGATGTTCATGCTCAGGTCCACCGAGGTGGCGCTGTTGCCGGCCGACATTGCGATGAAGGTACCGCCGGCGCCCTGCGCGTCGAGCAGATCGGACTGGCGCAGCTCGGCGTAGGCGCGGGTAACCGTGGTCAGGTCCACGCCCATCAGCTGGGCCAGGTCGCGCTGCGGCGGCAGGCGGTCGCCGGGTTGCAGCACGCCATCGTCCACGGCATCGCGTACCTGCTGGGCGATCTGCAGGTAGAGCGGACCGCTGCCCTCGGCGAAGGGACGGACCCAGGTCCGGTTGGGCTTTTTCAGGCGTCGGCCTGCGGCTGGCTGCTGCATCGGGTGAACCTTCCCTGCTTTGTACGTGCACCAAACCATACAATGATGTATCTTGTATGGACTTGACTGGATCGGCAATCCTTTTGTAGGCACCGCCGTACGGACAGTGTAGCCGCTCCCGGCCCATGCGCCGGGCATCGGCGGTCCCCGCTCAAGAGCTCCTTCAACAGGGTCGACCTTCAATGAATATCTGCTGGAAACGCATCCGCCCAGCGCTGGCCGCTTTGGCATGCGTGGGCCTGTCTGGCTGCAACTGGGTACTACTGGACTCCAAGGGCGACGTGGGCATTGCCCAGCGCGACCTGATCCTGATCTGCATCGCGCTGATGCTGATCGTGGTGATACCGGCCATCGTGCTGACCTTCGTCTTTGCCTGGCGCTACCGCTCCGGCAATACCAAGGCCAGGTACATGCCCGATTGGGCGCACTCCACCAAGGTGGAAATCGTGGTCTGGGGCGTGCCCCTGATCATCGTCGCCGTGCTGGCCGTCATCGTGTGGAAATCCACCCACGCGCTTGACCCTTACAAGCCGCTGGACATTCCCGGCGAGCCGCTGCATGTGGAAGTGATCGCCACCGACTGGAAATGGGTGTTCGTCTACCCGGACCTGGGCATCGCCACGGTCAACCAGCTCAACTTCCCGGCCGGGCAGCAGCTGGCCTTCGACATCACCTCCAACTCGACGATGAATACCTTCTTCATCCCGCAGCTGGGTGGGCAGATCTATGCGATGGCCGGCATGCGCACGCAGCTGCACCTGGTGGCGAACGAGCAAGGCAAGTTCGACGGCATGTCGGGCAATTACAGCGGCCATGGCTTCTCCAACATGAAGTTCGTCGCCACCGCGATGAGCCAGCAGCAGTTCGATGACTGGGTTGCGCAGGTGCGGCAGTCGCCGGATCAGCTGAGCTTCGACGAATTCAAGCGCCTGGCCGCGCCCACCCGCAAGGAACCGGTGCGCCACTTCGCCAGCGTCGAGCCGCTGCTGTTCAAGAAGGTCATCGACCAGTTCATCGGCGTGGGTGAGAACACCGCGGCCACGTCTGGCCACAACGCAGAACCCAAGGCCTCCCAGGAGTAATGAGCATGTTCGGTAAGTTGACGTGGGACGCCGTGCCGTTGCACGACCCGATCGTCGTGGTGACATTGGCGGGCATGGTGCTTGGCGGCATCGCATTACTCGCCGCCGTCACGTATTTCAAGCTGTGGGGCGTGCTGTGGCGCGACTGGTTCACCACCGTGGACCACAAGAAGATCGGCATCATGTACATCGTGGTGGCGCTGGTGATGTTGGTGCGTGGCTTTGCCGATGCACTGATGATGCGCGCGCAGCTGGCCGCGGCCGGCCCCGGCAGCGATGGCTTCCTGCCACCGGAGCACTACGACCAGATCTTCACCGCGCATGGCGTGATCATGATCTTCTTCGTGGCCACACCGTTCGTGGTGGGCCTGATGAACATCGTGGTGCCGCTGCAGATCGGCGCGCGCGACATGGCCTTCCCCTTCCTCAATGCCTTCAGCTTCTGGATCTTCGTGGTCGGCGCTGCGCTGATGATGATCTCGCTGGGCCTTGGCGAGTTCGCGATGACCGGTTGGGTGGCGTATCCGCCGCTGTCCGGCATCGAGTTCAGTCCTGGGGTAGGTGTTGATTACTACATCTGGGCGTTGCAGGCCTCCGGTGTCGGCACACTGCTGACCGGCGTCAACCTGTTCATCACCATCCTGCGCATGCGTGCGCCGGGCATGACCTTGATGAAGATGCCGGTGTTCACCTGGACCGTGCTGGTCACCAGCGTGATCATCATTGCCGCGTTCCCGATCCTGACCGTCGCCCTCGGCGCGCTCACCCTGGACCGCTACCTGGACTTCAACTTCTACACCAATGACCTGGGTGGCAACCCGATGATGTACGTCAACCTGGTGTGGGCCTGGGGCCACCCGGAGGTGTACATCCTGGTATTGCCAGCGTTCGGCATCTTCTCCGAGATCACCGCCACGTTCTCGCGCAAGAAGCTGTTCGGCTACAAGTCGATGGTGGGTGCAACGCTGGCGATCGGCATCCTGTCGTTCGTGGTGTGGCTGCACCACTTCTTCACCATGGGCTCCGGTGCCAGCGTCAATGCCTTCTTCGGCATCATGACGATGATCATCGCGATCCCGACCGGCGTAAAAATCTTCACCTGGTTGTTCACCATGTACGGCGGCCGCGTCGAGTTCAGCGTGCCGATGCTGTGGACCATCGCCTTCCTGGTCACCTTCACCATCGGCGGCATGACCGGCGTGCTGCTGGCCATCCCCGGCGCGGACTTCCTGCTGCACAACAGCCTGTTCCTGGTGGCCCACTTCCACAACACCATCATCGGTGGCGCGCTGTTCGGCTACCTGGCTGGCTTCGTCTACTGGTTCCCGAAGGTGTTCGGCTTCACCCTCAACGAACGCCTGGGCAAGTGGTCGTTCACCTGCTGGATCATCGGTTTCTACCTGGCCTTCATGCCGCTGTACATGCTCGGCTTCATGGGCATGACCCGGCGCATGAACCAGTACGACAACCCAGCGTGGACGCCCTACCTGATTGCCGCCTTCGTCGGCGCCCTGTTCGTGTTCGCAGGCATCGTGCTGATGCTGGTGCAGATCTACGTCAGCATCCGCGACCGCAAGCAGAACCAGGACATCACCGGCGACCCGTGGAATGCACGCACACTGGAATGGCAGACGCCTTCGCCGCCGCCGTTCTACAACTTCGCCGTGGTGCCCAAGGCCGACACCCTGGACGCCTTCCACGAAGCCAAGAAGCAAGGCCTGCCCAAGCCGCCCAAGCACTACGCGCCGATCCACATGCCGCGTAACACCGGCGTGCCACTGATCCTCAACATCTGGATCCTGGCGCTGTGCTTCGCCTTGATCTGGCACATCTGGTGGCTGGCCGGTGCGAGCTTCGTGGCGATGATCGTCACCTTGATCGTGCGCTCCTACGACGAGGACGTGGATTACTACGTCAGCGCCGAAGAAGTGGCCGCCATCGAGAACCAACACCAGAACAAGCTCAAGCAGCACAGGGTGATTGCATGAACATCATGTCCAACGTCGCCGTAGACAACGCACAGGCGGCCGAGCACAGCCATGACGACCATGGCCACGACCAGGGCGGCATGAAGGTCTTCGGCATGTGGGTCTACCTCATGTCCGACCTGGTGCTGTTCGGCTCGCTGTTCGCCTCCTACGCGGTGCTCAGCAACGCGTATGCAGGCGGCCCGACCGGCGCCGAGCTGTTCTCGCTGCCGTTCGTGCTGGTGGAGACCTTCCTGCTGCTGGTCTCCAGCATCACCTACGGCCAGGCCGTGCTGGCGATGCACCGCCAGGACAAGCGCGCTGTGCTGACCTGGCTGGGCGTGACCTTCGCACTCGGTGCCGGCTTCATCGGCATGGAAGTGTATGAGTTCAACCACCTCATCCACATTGGCGCCGGCCCCACCACCAGCGCCTACCTGTCCGCGTTCTTCGCGCTGGTTGGCACGCACGGCCTGCACGTGGCCAGCGGCCTGATCTGGATGGCGGTGGTGATGCACCAGGTGAAGCGTCGCGGCCTCACCCCGACCAACGTCACCCGCATCTCCTGCCTGAGCCTGTTCTGGCACTTCCTGGACCTGGTCTGGATCTGCGTCTTCACCTTTGTCTATCTGATTGGAGTGTTCTGAACATGTCCGACAACGACACCTCCCGCGCCGGCAGCGGACATGGCTCCACCAAGTCCTACCTGATCGGCTTCGTGATCTGCGCCGTGCTCACCGTCATCCCCTTCCTGCTGGTGATGAACCCGACGCTGTCGCGGCCGCTGACGATGGCCATGCTGGTCGGCTTTGCCGTCGTGCAGATCATCGTGCAGCTGGTGTACTTCCTGCACATGAACCGCTCCTCGGAGGGCGGCTGGAACCTGGCCAGTTTTGTTTTCACCCTGGTCATTCTTTTCATCGTGGTAGCGCTCTCCATCTGGATCATCTGGAGCATGCACTTCCACATGATGGTCAACTGACGCACGCAACGGGCCGGCACACCATGCCGGCCCGTCGCATGTAGTTCGGCTGTCCGTCCTTCATCGACCATAGCCATGTCCCGCACCAACACCCCCGCCACCGGCCTCACCGCACTGGCCCGCAAACTGCACCTGTCCACCATCGCGATAAGCGCCGCCACCCTGCTGCTGGTCGCCTGCGCGGCAAAGCCCAAGGTGGATTTCTACGGCAAGGACATCGCCTGCGAAGCACTCGGCCAGCAATGGACAATGCCCGACAGCACAGGCGTAAGCCGCAGCCCGGCCGACCTCAACGGCAAGGTGACGTATCTCTTCTTCGGCTTCACCAGCTGCCCAGACGTCTGCCCCACCACCATGGTGGAGTTGAACCGCGTAAAGCACCTGATGGGCTCGGACGCCGACAAACTGCAGGTGATCTTCGTCACCGTGGACCCGGCCCGCGACACGCCTGCTGTTGCCGAGACTTATGTGAAAGCGTTTGACCCGACTGCTACGGCGCTGGTTGGTGACGATGCGCAACTGGCCGCAATGGCAGCATCGTTCAAAGCCTTCTACGACCGCGAAGAAGGCAAGCACCCCGGCGCCTACTCGATGAGCCACACCGCAGGCGGCTACGTATTCGACCGCGAAGGACGGCTGCGCTTGTTCGCGCCTTACGGCATGCCAGTAGAGCAGCTGTTTTCAGATGTGCAGCGACTAACGCTGGAGCCAACAAGGCCGCACGCAACAATCTGTCAGACAACCGGATAGCCCCGACCCACATGACCAAAGCCCCTCTCCCTCCGGGAGAGGGGTTGGGGTGAGGGCAGAACAAAACCACCAACCCCAAACCCCCAGCTCCCCAACCAAACTCAGCCCTAAAACCCAATCAACCTCACCGCTCAACACACCTACCACCAACCTCCCCACCCCCAACAAACACCCCAACCGCCTCAACAAAACACCCAGGCGCAAAGTAAGACAGCAAATGCGCCCCACCCTCCACCGTACTGAAGCTCACCTCCCCAGCCTTCCCCAGCACAGCCGCATGCTCCACCGCCCCCGCATACGCCGTATTCGGATCCAGCGTCCCATGCACAACCAAAGTCCTCGGTAGCACCCCAAGCGACTTCCCAAACCAAGCATCCTTCGCATAAGCAGGCACAGGCGCCCCCACCAGAAACCCGGGGATTGCACTGACAAACAAGGCCCCAGCAGCCTCCTGCTCCACCAGCTCGCGCGTAAGCCTTGGCCGCGCATTGTTCTCCGACGCCGAGATCAACATCACCAGCGGCAAGGAAGGCTGGTTGTTACCGTCCTGCCCCATCCCGGCCATCGCCGTCTTCAACTCCGCCACCGTCGCCAGCAGCGCGGACGTATCGTCCACCGCCAGCCCGTCAACGATGTCGGGAATACGCGCACGCAGCGCAGGGAAGTTCAGCAGCGAGCCCAGCAACCGGCGCAGATCACCACCCGGCTCCGCGTCCTTCCACGGCGCGGTCGGCGCAGCGGCCAGCACACGCTGATACACCGCCACCTTCTGCTCGCCCAGCACCGAACGCCCCACGGAATCCACCAGCGCCGTGCGCCGGCTCAGATCCCACTGCTCGGTGGTCTCCAGCGGCACCAGTCCATCCAGGATCAAACCATCCAGCGGCATCGGCGCCACCTGCAGCGCACGCAAGGCCAGCTGCGTGCCATACGACACCCCGTACAGATAGGTCGGCCCACTGCCACGATAGCGCGACATCAGCAGCGCAAGATCCTGCGCCGCTTCGGTCACCGAGAACGCCTGCGTGCGCGCCGCATCCGCGTACATCGCACCAATACAGCCGCCCCACTCGTCCCCGGCCAGCGCAACACCATCCGCACTGTCCGCCGCCTCCTGCACCGGGCAGATGCGCTCCGACCGACCCACGCCCCGATGATCAGGAATCACCAGGTCATAACCGGGAAACGCACGCCGGAAGGTCGCAACCACCGGATACAAGGACGCCCCGGACTCACCAGGCCCACCCGCCAACAACCAGACCTCCCCACGCCGCTCCACCGCCTCGGCAGGAAACCACCGCACGAACAGCTTCAGCGAACCATCGCCCGGCGACTCGTGCCGCAGCGGAACATGGGTGGTGACACAAAGGCTGCCTGTCAGCGCAGGAGACGAATCCGCATCGGCGCAGGCCACCGGCGCCTCGAAAGCCAGTTCCGCGTACGCGGGAAGCGTTGCAAGTAGTGCGGCCGCAAGAACAACAGATCGAAACATCGACTTTCATCACCTGATGAGCAGGCGACAGCATGCCAGTGTGTTGGGGCTGCGGGAATGTCTGTCGGTAAGGGGTGATTGCGGGCTGAGCGCGCCTATGTGTTGCTTGGTGCCGCTGAGCTCTTACGGGGTTCAGAAATAATTGCGGGTTGATGTTCCTCGATCGAACTGAAACTCCCGAGCTCGCCGCTGGACAAGCCCAAGCTTCCTTGGTCCAGGCGATAATCCACGCCAGAGATAACCAACCGAATCAGCCGGAGACCAACATGCGGTTTGTTTACCTGCTTCTCTGCATCGCAGGCACAGCCCTGCCCCTCGCCCAGTTTGTGCCATGGTTGTCTGCCAACGGCCTCAATGTGCCGCTTCTGCTGCAACAGGCAACTTCCGGCAATATTGCTGCTTTCGCTTGGGCAGACGTCCTAGTCTCTGGTGTTGCGACCATTACCCTCATTTACGCCGAGGGGCGCAGATTGGGGATGCGTCGTCTGTGGTTTCCGCTGTCCAGCATCGTGATTGGCCCGTCCCTGGCACTACCATTCTTTCTGCTTCTAAGGATGCTCTGAACAATTCCTCGGCGACAATAGCGCAAGGTTCGACGGATGACGACGATGCAGCTGAGCTTCGGGGACGCGGAACACACGGGCAAGCGGAAGAAGACG
>NZ_JBRREH010000124.1:0-10572 GCF_056760175.1 Stenotrophomonas sp. STEN021
CCCCCCCCCCCCCCCCCCCCCCCCCCCCCCCCCCCCCCCCCCCCCCCCCCCCCCCCCCCCCCCCCCCCCCCCCCCCCCCCCCCCCCCCCCCCCCCCCCCCCCCCCCACTACAGGTAGAGCTTCTGCTCGGTACTACTCTTTTGGCGGTTCCGGCCGGCTTTCCATCATCAGCGACAGTGCGGCCTTGGCCATCAGGTGGGCGCTGATCGGGGCGGTGATGAACAGGAACACGGTGATCAGCAGCTCGCGCGGCTGCGGGTCCTGGCCGAGGAAGATGTGGTACGCCACCGAGCACACCAACACGCAGCCCACGCCCAACGTGCTGGCCTTGGTTGGTGCGTGCAGGCGCTTGAAGAAGTCGGAGAAGCGCACCAGGCCGAGTGCGCCAACCAGGATGAAAAAGCAGCCAAAGGCCAGCAGCGCCGACAGCGCGATCTGCAGAAAGGTGATCATTCGACGATATCCCTGCGCAGCACGAACTTGCTCAGCACCACGGTGCTGCAGAAGCCGAGCATGGCGATGATCAGTGCGGCCTCGAAGTAGATAGCCGAATCCAGGTACATGCCGAACAGCATCAGTTCGGCGATGGCGGTGACCGACAAGGTGTCCAGCGCGAGGATGCGGTCCGGCACGGTGGGGCCGCGCAGCAGCCGCCACAAGCCCAGCAGCATGGCGATGCCGACCACGTGCATGCATACCACCAGGGTGGTTTCGAATATCTGGTAACCGTTCACGGGAAGATCTCCATCAGCGGCGCTTCGTAGCGACTCTTGATCTCGTTGATCAGGGCATTGGCATCTTCCAGGTGCAGCACATGCACCAGCAGATGGCGGCGGTCCTCGGACAATGCCGCCGACACCGTGCCCGGGGTCAGGGTGATGAAGCTGGTCAGCGCGGCGATGCCGTGGATGTTGGCGATGTCCAGCGGCACCCAGATGAAGCCGGGCCTGAGCTTGTGCTCGGACCCAAGCACCTGTGCAGCCACACGCAGGTTGGAGACCAGGATGTCCCACAGCACCACCGCCAGCAGCTTGGGCACCGGCCGCAGACTGCCAAGCCGGGCGAACTCGCGGTCCAGGCGCGCGGCGAACAGCGGAACCACCACGCCCAGCAGCATGCCAAGCACCAGTTGGCCGAGGTCGAAACTGTCGGACATCACCAGCCAGAAGGCGACCACGGTGATCGACAGGGCTGGCGAAGGGAATATCCTGCGCAGCAGAGGGCGACGCTCGCTCATGGCTGCCTCAGCTGCGGCGTGGTGCCGCGTACGTCTTGCAGGTATTGGTCCGGCGCCAGCAACTGTGCGGCGATGGCGTCGGTCTGGCGCATCAGCGGCGCGGCGAAGATGGTCATCAGCACTACATAGCCCAGCAACAGACAGGTTGCGGCGGTTTCGAACGGCCGTGCCGGGGCTTCGGCCGGTTCAGGCGCAGTCGCGTTCTCATCGTCACCGGGGACATGCCAGAACAGGCGGATGCCGGTACGTGCCAGGCCCATGATCACCAGCAGGCTGCTGCCCAGTACGGCGCTCCAGACCACGGCGGTATGCGCCTGCGGCACGGCCGAGAGCAGCGCGGCCTTGGCCAGGAAGCCCGCCAGCGGCGGCAGGCCGGCCACGGCTACCGCACCGATCAGGAACAACAGGCCCGGTACGGTCTTGCCCGGCAGCACGGTGAGTTCATGCTCGCGGCGACGATCGGCCTGTTGGCGACGGCGCCGCATCAGGTCGGCAATCAGGAACAGCGCCGCAGCGGCGAAGGTGCTGTGCGGCAGGTAATACAGGCCAGCCGAGATCGTGCCGGCGTTGCCCAGCGCAAAGGCGATGAACAGCGTCGCCGCCGAGACCACCACCAGATATGCCACCAGCACGCTCATCCGCGTCGCTGCAAGCGCACCCAGTGCGCCAACCAGCAGGGTGGCGATGCCGGCCCACAGCAGCCAGTCGCTGCCATAGCCGCTCATCGCGCCGGCGTCGGCATCGAACCACAGCGAGGTCACCCGCAGCACCGAGTACAGCCCGACCTTGGTCATGATCACGAACAGCGCGGCGACCGCGGCCGGTGCACGGGCATACGACTCCGGCAGCCACAGGTACATCGGCAGCAGCGCCGCCTTGGAGCAGAACACCAGCAGCAACAGGCCCAGGGCGGCCTTGGCCAGGCTCAGGTGCGAGGGCGGCAGCTCGGCGATGCGCTGGCCGATCTCGGCCATGTTCAAGGAACCCAGGGCGGCGTAGAGCATGCCCAGCGCGATCAGGAACAGGGTCGAGGCGGTGACGTTGAACACCACGTAATGCAGGCCGATGCGCATGCGCAGGCCACGCCCGCCGGACAGCAGCAGGCCGTAGGAGGCGATCAGCATCACCTCGAAGAACACGAACAGATTGAAGATGTCGCCAGTCAGGAAGGCGCCGTTGAGGCCGACCAACTGGAACTGGAACAGCGCATGGAAGTGCGGTGCGCGCCGGTCCCAGCCAGTGCAGGCGTACAGCAGACAGGCGATGGCCAACAGCAGGGTAGTGGCCAACATCCAGCCAGCCAGCCCATCGGCAACCAGCGCGATACCCAGCCGCGCCGGCCAGTCGCCGAGCAGGTAGGCCGAGATCTGGCCCTGGCTGGTCTGCGCGACCAGCAGTGCCACGGCCACGGCCAAGGCGGCCATGCTGGCCCAGGCCACCGTGCGCTGCACCTTGGGCCCGTAACGGCGGTGCTCGATGAACAAGGACAGTGCGGCGCCGAGCAGCGGGATCAGGATCGGCAGGATCACCAGATGATTCATGCGCCGCCCCCCGACTTGGCTGTCTGCTCAGCCGGCAGTTCGGGTTCGTGCGCATCCACGTGATCGCTGTGGTTGTCGCTGCGGCTGCGCATCGCCAGCACGATGCTGACGGCGGTCATCGCAAACGCAATCACGATGGCGGTCAGTACCAGCGCCTGCGGCAGCGGGTCGGTGTAATGGGCCAGGGTGGAGGCCACGCCGTCCTTGAGTACTGGTGCCTTGCCGATCACCGGCCGGCCCGCGCTGAAGATCAGCAGGTTGGTGGCGTAGGACAGGAAGGTCATGCCAAGGATCACGTCGAAGCTGCGCGCACGCAGCAACAGGTAGATGCCGATGCCGGCCAGTACGCCGATGGCGCTTGCCAGTGCCAGTTCCATCAGTGCATCTCCCCGGTGCGTGCCGAACGGCGGTGGATATCGATTTCGCCGTTGCGGGCATTGCGGGTGCGCGAGGGCTTGATGGTGCCCATCATCGACAGGATCAGCATCACCCCGCCAAACACCACCAGGTAGACGCCGGTATCAAAACCAATGGCGCTGGCCAGCGGCACGGTACCGATCAGCGGCAGTTCCAGGTCGAGGTGGCCACTGGTCAGGAACGGCACGCCAAACAGCATCGAGGCCACGCCGCTGAGCAGGGCGATCAGCAGGCCCAGGCCGATGCAGCGGATGTAGTCGAAGCCGAAACGCGACTCCACCGACACCGTGCCCTGGATCACGTACTGGATCAGCAACGGCACCGCCAGCACCAGCCCGGCGATGAAGCCGCCGCCAGGTGCGTTGTGGCCGCGCAGGAACAGGAAGATCGATACCGTCAGGGTCAAGGGGAACATGATCTGGGCCAGATCGGCCGGTACCGGCAGCTTGATCGGCGGGCCCGGCATGATCTGCTCCGGCGCCATCCGCGTGCGCCGCAGCATCGCATGCACCACCAGCGCCGCGATGCCGAACACGGTGATCTCACCGAAGGTATCGAAGCCGCGGAAGTCCACCAGGATCACATTGACCACATTGTGGCCATAGGCCTCGGGCAGCGAACGCAGCAGCATCTCACCGGACATGGTGTTGGGCGGCAAGGTCATCAACGAATACGCCAGTGCGGCGATGCCGCCGCCGGCAACGATGGCGAGCAGTGCATCGCGGCGCTTGCGCCAGCGTGCGTGCTCCGGCGGTGACTGTGCGGGCAGGTAGTTCATGCCCAGCAGCATCAGCGCCAGCGTCACCATTTCCACCATCAGCTGGGTCAGGGCCAGGTCGGGCGCGGACAGGAATACGAAAGTCAGCGCCACCATCAAACCAGTGCCGCCCATCACGATCACTGCCAACAGACGCTGCTGGTACAGGAACAAGCCGGCGAACGCGCAGGCCAGCATCACCAGCCACAGTGTCCAACCCAGCAAGGGCATGGATTGCGGGGCCGGCCACAATGGCATCACCGGGTTGGCGATGTAGGGGGCGGCGGCAACAATCACCGCCACCAGCACCAGCGCAAACAGCATGCGCTGCAGGCTGCCATTGGCCAGTGCGTTGGTGACGCTGTGGGCAAAGCCGAACAGCGCATCCAGGCCGCGATGGAACAGATGCTTGCCGGTGGGGCGGTTGCGTGCGGCATACAGGTCGGTGAATCGGCGCAGGCCGAAATACAGCGCTACGCCGCCGATCACGCCAATCGCGCTCATCGCCAGTGGCAGATTGAATCCGTGCCAGACCGCCAGGCTGTATTCGGGCATCGACGCACCGAGGATGGAGGCAGCAGCAGTCTGCAGTACCGGTGCGATGGTCAGTGCCGGCGCAATGCCGACGGCCAGGCAGATCACCACCAGCACCTCCACCGGCACCTTCATCCAGCGCGGCGGCTCATGCGGAACCACGTCGATGTCGACCGGGCCCTTGCCGAAGAAGGTGTCGTGGACGAAACGCAGGCTGTAGGCCACACCGAGGATGCCAGCCAGCAGCGCGGCGACACTGATTGCCGAACGCATCCAGTCCGGGCCCTGGGTGGCCAGAGCCTCGGCGAACAGCATTTCCTTGGACAGGAAGCCGTTGAGCAGCGGGATGCCGGCCATCGCCAGCGAGGCGACAATGGCGAGCGCGCTGGTGATCGGCATCAACCGGCGCAGGCCGCCCAGCTTGCGCATGTCGCGGGTGCCGGTTTCGTGGTCGATGATGCCAGCGGCCATGAACAGCGAGGCCTTGAAGGTGGCGTGGTTGAGGATGTGGAACACGCCGGCCACCACCGCCATCGGCGTGGACAGGCCGAACAGCAGGGTGATCAGGCCCAGGTGCGAGATCGTCGAATAGGCCAGCAGGCCTTTGAGGTCATGCTGGAAAATCGCGTTCCAGGCGCCGATCAGCAGGGTAAGCGCACCGATGCCGCTGACCACATAGAAGAACAATTCGGTGCCGGCCAGTGCCGGGTGCAGCCGTGCCAGCAGGAACACGCCTGCCTTCACCATCGTTGCCGAGTGCAGGTAGGCCGACACCGGCGTGGGCGCGGCCATTGCCTGCGGCAACCAGAAGTGGAACGGGAATTGCGCGCTCTTGGTGAAGATGCCGGCCAGCACCAGCAGCAGTGCCCAGGGGTACAAGGCGCTGGCGCGGATCAGGTCGCCCGAGGCCAGCACCACGTCCAGGTCGAAGCTGCCGACGATGCGGCCGATCAGCAGCACGCCGGCCAGCAGCGCCAGGCCGCCACCGCCGGTGACGATCAAGGCCATGCGCGCGCCCTCGCGGGCGTCCTTGCGGTGCGACCAGAAGCCGATCAGCAGGAACGAACTGATGCTGGTCAGCTCCCAGAACACCATCAACAGCAACAGGTTGCCGGCCAGCACCATGCCCAGCATCGCGCCCATGAACAGCAGCAGGTAGCTGTAGAAACGCCGCGCGCTGTCCTTGGCCGACAGGTAGTAGTGCGCATACAGCACCACCAAGGCGCCGATGCCCAGCACCAGCCCGGTGAACATCCATGCCAACCCGTCCAGGCGCAGGCTGAAGTCCAGGCCGATCTGCGGCAGCCATTGCCAGCTGTTGCGGACGATCTCGCCGTCGATCACGGCCGGGGTGACGCTGCCCAGCAGGGCCAGGCCCAGCACCGGTGCCGCTGCTGCCATGCATGCGGCTGCTCCGCGGGACAGGCGGCCTATCAGGGCGATGGCCGCTGCCAGCAGAAAGGGCAGCGCAAGCAGCAGCAACAGGACTGGCGTCATGTAGGGCGCGGTTCAGAAAGGGGTTTTGCAGTCTAACAGGCGTTTTTTTCGATCCGCGAGTTTTTATGAATGATCCGTTCGGGTTGGATAGCTGGAGCCAGTGCTGCCAGTGGTCGTGGGCCGGGAACACGGAAGCGCCGTGTCGCGCTGGGCTCCGTCCGATGCGGTGCAGCAGCCTGGCAGTTTGTAGGAGCGGCGTGAGCCGCGAAGCTGGCGAATCATCAGGTGGCACAGATGCCAAGCGCGTCAGCAATGTCAGCTTCGCGGCTTACACCGCTCCTACAACACTAACGCCTATCCAGCTGACGGCTGCGGAATCGGGGGTGCTTCGCCTATCCTTCCACCTATGGAGAACGACATTCGCAGTGCAGCGGGCGGTAAGCGCGCGCTGGTATTTGGCGGCAGTGGTCAGATCGGCGAGCGTCTGTTGGCGAACCTGGTTGCGGCGGGCTGGCAGGTAACAGCAGTGACCCGGCAGGTGCGCGCGCCCATGCCCGGGGTGGAATGGCAGCTAGGCGATCTGTCCAGCACCCACCTGGCGGACCAACCCGTGGACGCGGTTTTCAGCTGCGGTCCACTGGACCACTTCGCGCGCTGGTATGCAGCATCGAACATCGATGCGCCACGCGTGGTCGCGTTTGGCTCGACCAGCGTGGACGTGAAACAGGATTCGTCCGAGCTGGCCGAACGCGATGTTGCGCGCCGCCTGCGCGATGCCGAGCGCGTGTTGTTTGATTGCGCAGCGGCACGCGATGTGGCCGCGACCGTACTGCGGCCAACCTTGGTTTACGGCGCTGCAAGCGACAAGACCCTCACCGCGATTGCCGCCTTGGCCACCCGTACCGGTTTCTTTGTGTTGCCGGCGAACGCCAACGGCCTGCGCCAACCGGTACATGTGCAGGATCTGGCCGATGCCGCGCTGCAGGTGACGGCGCATCCAGCCACCGCCGGCCAGGCCTATGCGCTGGGGGGGGGCGAAGTGCTGGGCTATGCCGAGATGGTGCGGCGAACGCTGGCCTGCCTGCCTGCGCGGCCACGCCTGCTGCGCGTGCCCGCAGCCCTGTTCAGGCTGGCCTTGCGGCTGGCCCATGCTGGCGGGCGGTTGCAGGGCATGAATGCGGCGGCGCTGGCGCGGATGACCGAGCCGTTGGCATTCGATATCGAACCGGCACGGCGTGATTTCGGCTATGCGCCGCGTGCCTTTGTTGCCGAAGCGGCAATGTTCATTGCCCCGGCAACGAATGCAGCCTAGCGGGTCAACACCTCAGTAATGCCAACCAAACTGCCGGAACAGCTTGGACAGCACCCAGATCGGGCCGATCAGCAGGTAGGTCAGGTCGGTGAGGAAGCTTGGCCGGCGGCCTTCGATCTTGTGGCCGATGAACTGTGCGATCCACGCCACCACGAACACACCGATGGCGATGTACAGCAGCATCTGGATGCCAAGCCGGTCCTCCAGCAAGCGGCAGATGCAGCCGAACACGAAGAAGATGATCAGCATGCCGATGCCCAGCGGACGCGACAGGCGGTTGTAATAGGCCCAGGTGCCGAACATGGCAAATGCCGCCCAGATGCCATGCTGGAACCACGGTACCAGTGGCGGTATGCACCACAGCATGGCAATCACCGACCACAGGATCGCGGGTACCGCGAACACGTGGATGGCCTGATTGGTGTGGTTGACGTGATCGCCGGAGTAGCTGGCGAAATAACGATCCACAGGACGCGCAATACTCATTCCAACTCCCTCCCGGGTTGACTGGCAGAGCATAGCCCGGCTTCCCTACGGATGCGCACGGTGGCCGTGCGCATCCGTGACGGGCACGGCAGGATCAGTCGACGCTGATGCCGGCCAGCTTGTCCAGTGCTTCGGCGTACTTGGCACGGGTGCGTTCGATCACCTCGGCCGGCAGCGCCGGGCCCGGCGCGGTCTTGTCCCAGTCCAGCGTCTCCAGGTAGTCGCGCACGAACTGCTTGTCGTAGCTGGGCGGGCTGATGCCCACCTGGTACTCGTCGGCCGGCCAGTAACGCGAAGAATCCGGGGTCAGCATCTCGTCCATGATGTAAAGACGACCATCGGCATCGGTACCGAACTCGAACTTGGTATCGGCCAGCAGGATGCCGCGCTCGGCTGCGTACTCGGCGGCGAACTGGTAGATGCGCAGGGTGGCATCGCGCACCTTCTCGGCCATGTCGGCGCCAACGGCCTTGACCATCGCGTCGAAGTCGATGTTCTCGTCGTGGTCGCCCACCGCCGCCTTGGTGGACGGGGTGAAGATGGCTTCGGGCAGCTTCTCGGCCTGCTGCAGGCCATCGGGCAGGGCGATGCCGCTGATCTTGCCGGTGCGCTGGTAGTCCTTCCAGCCGCTGCCGATCACATAGCCGCGGGCAATGGCTTCCACCGGTACCGGCTTGAGCTTCTTGGTCACCACCGCACGCTTGGCGTACAGCGCCGGGTCCACGCCTTCGGGCAGCACGCTGGCCACGTCGATGCCGGTCAGGTGGTTGGGCATCAGGTGCGCGGTCTTGGCGAACCAGAAATTGGATACCTGGCACAGCATCTCGCCCTTGCCCGGGATCGGGTCGGGCAGCACCACGTCGAATGCCGACAGGCGATCGGTGGCGACCATCAACAGGTATTCGCCCGGGGGTGTTCCGGCCGGCAGACGTTCGCGCGGGATATCAAACACATCACGCACCTTGCCGCGATGGCGCAAGGGCAGGCCGGGAAGATCGGATTGCAACAGCGTGGTCGGCACGGGCACTCCTGGGACTTGGCAATGAATGCCGCCGGCTTGGAGGACCCGGGTCTGGAGGACCCGCTGGGCCCGCGGCTGGTCGGCGGGCGGCCTAGTGTACGGCCGGATTGGGCCGCTGTGGCATAAAATGCACGTCTTGATTGTCCACAGGCCATTCACCCACCCATGCGCTGGTACGGAAAACTGTTCGGCTTCATCGCTGGAGCCCTGTTGTTCAGGCCCAACCCCTTGTTTGGCGGGATTATTGGTCTGTTGCTGGGGCACGCCTTCGACAGCGACTGGTTCAAGCTGGGCAAGGACCTGCCGTACCGTGAGCTGGGGGTCACCCGCGACGCCACCGACGGCGAGATCGACCTGGCCTACCGCCGCCTGATGTCCCAGTACCACCCCGACAAAGTGGCCGGCGCCGCCCCCGAGCTGCGCGCCCAGGCCGAAAGGAAGGCCCGGCAGATCAACGCCGCCTACGACCGCATCAAATCACTGCGTAAACGCTGAAGGTCCTGCCATGTCCAACTGCATCATTGCCCCGTCCATTCTCTCGGCCAATTTCGCCAAGCTCGGCGAGGAGGTCGACAATGTGTTGGCCGCAGGTGCCGACTGGGTCCATTTCGACGTGATGGACAACCACTACGTGCCCAACCTGACCATCGGTCCGATGGTCTGCCAGGCGCTGCGCAAGCACGGCGTCACCGCGCCCATCGACGTACACCTGATGGTGGAGCCGGTGGACCGCATCGTGCCGGACTTCGCCGAGGCCGGTGCCAGCATCATCAGCTTCCACCCGGAAGCCAGCCGCCACGTGCACCGCACCATCCAGCTGATCAAGTCGCACGGCTGCAAGGCGGGCCTGGTGTTGAACCCGGCAACCCCGGTCGAAGTGCTGGACTGGGTGCTGGAAGACCTGGACTTGGTGCTGCTGATGTCGGTCAACCCGGGCTTCGGCGGCCAGGCTTTCATTCCGTCGACCCTGGACAAGCTGCGCGCAGTGCGGGCGATGATCGACAAGCTCGGCAAGCCGGTGTTGCTGGAAGTGGACGGCGGGGTCAAAGCTGACAATATCGGTGAGATTGCCGCCGCCGGTGCCGATGCCTTCGTTGCCGGTTCGGCCATCTTCAATACGCCCAGTTATGCCGATGTCATCAGCAAGATGCGCGGCAATGTCGCGGCGGCGCGGGGCTGAGTGATGCGCGCGGCTGAAGTGCAGATCCGTCCGGCCATCGCCGATGACGCAGGCCTGATCCTGCACTTCATCCGCGAGCTGGCCATCTACGAGAAGGCCGAATCATCAGTGCAGACCGACGAGGCTGGCATTCGTGCCAGCCTGTTCGGCGCCGATGCCAAGGCACAGGCGCTGATCTGCGAGCGCGATGGTCAGGCGATTGGTTACGCCGTGTTTTTCTACAACTACTCGACCTGGCTGGGCCGCAACGGCATCTACCTGGAAGACCTGTACGTAAGCCCCGAAGCGCGCGGCAGCGGGGCTGGCAAGGCCCTGCTGCAACACATCGCCAGGTTGGCAGTGGAGCAGGGCTGTGGTCGCTTCGAATGGTCGGTGCTGGACTGGAATACACCGGCCATCGAGTTCTACAAAGCGGCTGGTGCAGTGGCGCAGGACGAATGGACGGTCTATCGCCTGCAAGGCGATGCATTGCAGAAATTTGCCAAGGGCGAATGAGGTAGTGCCGAGCCATGCTCGGCAGAGGCATTACAAGCAATGCCGCAATGTGGAGCCGCGGCCAGGGGGGGGGGGGGGGGGCCGGGGTAACCCCCCCCCCGCCAGGGGGGGGGGGGAAAGGGGGGGGAAAAAAAAAACCCCCACCTTGGCGGGGG
>NZ_JBRREH010000125.1:0-10353 GCF_056760175.1 Stenotrophomonas sp. STEN021
ATGCTCGGCAGGGGCACTACAGGTGACACCGCTGCCGTGCATGGCTCGGCACTACATCGGGTCTGAGCGCACATTGGATTTGCCCGCCTCCGAGAAGCTGAGCAGATCATCACACCAGCTTGACAGCCGCAGTTAAATTATCGTGAACACACCCAGCCGCTCCGGTTCTCAGAACACGTGGTGATGCTGTCCCGGATTGTTGCGCTCCTGGATTGGAGCAGCCGGTTGACTGGGCCCAGGCTCCTCCCAAGTCCAGGTACCCAAGATGAAACGACAACTCCTGACCACGGCTGTGTGCACCGTCATAGCCGCCTACTCGTCCTTTGCATTCGCCCAGTCCCAAGGCGATGACAGCGCCAGCAAAAAGAAAGTCGAAACCCTCGACAAGATCACCGTTACCGGCTCGCTGATCCCGCAGGTGCAGGTGGAAACCGCCACCCCGGTAACCTCCATCACCGCGCAGGACATCCAGAAGCAGGGGTTCAAGGATGTCTACGAGGTCCTGCGTTCGCAGCCGTTGGCCACGGGCGCGGTGCAGGACAGCCAGTATTCCGGCGGCTTCACCTCCGCCGCCAAGCCAATCAGCCTACTTGGCCTGGACCCCGGCTTCACCCTGGTGCTGATCGATGGCCGGCCGATGGCCGACTATCCGCTGCTCTATAACGGCCAGAGCAACTTCGTCGACCTGGCCAGCATTCCTACCGCAATGGTCGAACGCATCGATATCGCCCCCGGCAACCAATCCTCGATTTACGGCTCCAGCGCCATCGCCGGTGTGGTCAACATCATCCTCAAGAAGCACATCGATGGCATCCAGGCGGACTTCCGCATCGGCAGCTACGACGGCGGCGGTGGCAACAACCAGCGCTTCCAGCTCACCGGCGGGCAGAGCTGGGACAAGCTGGACCTGACCTGGGGCGTGCAGCTCAACAACCAGGACCCGATTTACGGGTTCAACCGCAAGGACATCGACTCCACCAACGACAACCCGGATGCAAGCGCACGCTACGGCGTGCGCACCTTCGTCCACAGCGCTTCCGATGGCAGCTATATCGACCCGGGTGCCGCTGCCTGCGCACCGCTGGCCGGGCTGTACCGGGGCACCACCTTCTATGACACGCGGCCCACCCGCGGCAATTATTGCGGCAGCCGCTACCAGCCCGGCTACGCAAGCATCATGAACAAGGAGCGCAGCGCTGCCGGCTACGCCAATCTCAACTACGCGCTCAGCGACAACGCCGATCTGTATGCCACCTTGCTGCTCAACCACAGCAAGACCCAGAGCAACAGCGGTTCACGCTTCTGGCAGCCCTCGATCGATACCAGCGGCTACATTTTCAACCAGCTCACCGGCGACCTGGAAAGCTACCAGCATATTTTCTCGCCCGAAGAAACCGGCAACCTGGACTTCAACAACGAGCGGCAGACCTCGGATTCCTACAACATCGCAGCCGGTATCAAGGGCACCATCGGCCAGTCCAACTGGGACTACAACGCCTACTACGCGCGCTCGGAATACCGCATCGACAGCCGCCAATGGTGGCCGTTGAAGGACAAGATGGAAGACTTCTTCCGTCAGCAGTTCCTCGGCCCGCAATTGGGTGAGTACTACGGCTACCCGATCTACGAACCCAATGATGCCGGGTTCTACCAGGCACTGACCCCGGCCCAGTACCGCAGCTTCCAGGGCGAAATCCGCACCAAGTCCAAGACCTGGACGCAGAACCTGAACCTGCAGGTCACCAATACCTCGCTGTTCGCGCTGCCGGCCGGTGACGTGGGCTTTGCCGGTGTGGTGCAGGGCGGCCAGCAATCCTGGGAAAACCCCACCGATCCGGGCGTGGTCAATGGCGATTATTGGGGCCTGAGCGGCACCCAGGGCCACGGCAAGCGCGACAACTGGGCCGCCGCGGTCGAGTTCCGGGTGCCGATCTTCAAGATGCTGACCGCCAACCTGTCCGGGCGCTACGACGACTACAAGAACAAGAACGCCGGCAGTGACTCCAAGGCCACCTGGAAGGCCGGCCTGGAGTTCCGTCCCATCGATTCGTTGCTGTTCCGCGCCAACTACGCCACCGCGTTCAAGGCGCCGGACATGTCCTACGTATTTGCCGGCGCCAGTGGCTATTACACCCAGGTGCCCGACTACTACCGCTGCGCCACCGAAGACCCGGGCAAGCCGATCGGGCAATGCAAATACAACGACGAGCAGGTCAAGGGCTCGCGCATGGGCAACCCGGACCTGAAGTCCATCACCGCCAAATCCTGGGGCGGCGGCGTTGTGTGGTCGCCAAGCGCCGACTTCACCGTCAGTGCCGACTACTACCGCATCAAGATCGACAACAAGGTCTCCGACCTGGATCTGGACCAGCTGCTGCGCAATGAATCGGCTTGCCGCCTCGGCCAGCTCGACGCCGCCTCGCCGACCTGCGTGGATGCATTGGCACGCATCGGCCGTGCCGGTGCCAATGCGCCACAACCCAACCAGATCCAGACCGTGCGCACCAATCCCATCAACGTCTCCAAGGAGGACGTCAGCGGCATCACCGCCAACCTCAACTACCGTCTGGGTACGGACAACTGGGGCAGCTTCATGTTTGGTGCGCGCTACAACGTCACGCTCAAGCACGACAACCAGCAGTACCCCGAAGATCCCACCATTGATCTGCTCTCCGATCCGTACTATTCCTCGGAGTTCAAGAACATCTTCAGCGGCACGCTGGGCTGGCAGAAGGGGCCATGGACCTCGACGCTGTACGGCATCCGCTATGGGCGCACCCCGAACTACGCGGCGCAGAATTCCATCGACGGCTATGGCGCCAAGAACGCAGGCCGTGTGGCAGCGTGGACGACCTTCAACCTGACCGTGGATTACGCGGTGAACGACGACATATCGCTGAGCGCGACGGTCAACAACCTGGCCAACAAGATGGCCCCGCGTGACAACACCTACAACGTCTACCCGTATTACAACGTGTTCAATTACAACGCCTATGGCCGCTCCTACATGCTGGAGTTGAACTGGCGCTTCGGAGGCAAGCAGTAAGACCGCATGCCGTCGTGATGCAGGCAAGGAGCGGCTTGCGCCGCTCCTTTTTTTCAATCTGCAGCCAGCGCCTCGCGCAGTGGCTGCAACTGCGTTTCATAACGACGCCATTGCTCGACATTGCGGGCGTGCAGGGGCTCGCGCACCTGCACGCTGCTGAGCGTCGCACTGGCCGCTGCATTGCGGGTCAGGTCGGTTGCACCCGGTTCCGCTTGCAACTGGCAGCGCTGCAGGATGTTCGCAAGCACTGCCTGCGGAGCAGTCACCATCGCCTCGTAGTCGATCTCCAGCACGCACCCCGGCAGGTACTGCTGCCACGCCTGCATCAATTGCCGATGCGCACGGTTGTGCGCGGCCAGCGCCTGCAGGTCGTAGCTGTATGCATAGGACGCGCCAAACATCGCGCGGTAGTTTGAAAAGCACACCGCCATCGGATCGCGGCGCACATACACGATCACCGCCTGCGGCAGCGCACGTGCGATCGGGCCGGCCAAGAGGTAATTGGGCGGCAGCTTGTCGACAAAGCGGCGCTCATCTCCCAGTCGCCAGCGTGTCTGTTGCAGATAGCCCTGGCCCACCTGCGCGTAATCCAGCGCCGGCAGCGCCTGCAGCAACGCCGGGTCAAGCAGCGCTCGCCCGGCCTGATCCGCCTGCCAGCGCAGCTGCTGGGCAAAGTCACCGAGCTCGCCCACCGACAACACCTGTGAGTGATTGCCCAGCATCCGCTCCAATACCGTCGTGCCCGAGCGCGGCATACCGACGATGAAGATCGGCTGCGCCCCCTCGTCCACCGTCGCAGCAGGGGTTACCGGGGAAAAAACGCCTTCGCCAGCCAGGGCCGCCATCGCCTGATGCTGCGCGGTGTCGGCCTTGCCGTCGTGGCGCAACTGCTGCCACATCAGCGCATTGCCGGTGCTCAGCGCCGCCCAGGCCGCGTCATCCTCGCCCAGGTCCTCCAGTTCCTTGTACAGCGCGAACCAGAGCGCGGCGGTGTCTTCATTTGCAGCCGATGTCCGCCGCAGTTGCTGGCGCAGCACATCGACATGGTTGGCCTGCGCCGTCTGCCCCCGCAGACGCGACAGGGTGAGTGCGGCGCGACCAAAGCCAGGCCGTGCCTGCAGGCAACGCAGCAAGGCCTGCTCGGCGCCCTCCAGATCGCCATTGAACTGCAGTTGCACGCCCAGGAAGTACTGGAAATCGGGATTGTCGAAGCCGCGCTGGCGGGCCTGCTGCATCAGCCGCAGCGCCTCGGCGTGCAGGCCCAAGGACTGCAACACGTGCGCCAGCGAAGCCAGCAGCGGCGGGTCGGTGCACTGCCCGATGCAGGCCTGCTGCATCAGCCGCGCCACATTCTGGCTGTCGCCTACCCGCAGCAGGGCCTGGGCGATACGCAGCAACAAGGCTGGGTCGTCATGCTGGCCCGCTGCAGCCTGTTGCAACTGCGCAACCGCTTCACCTACGCGCGATTGCGCCAGCACGGTGCCGGCCAGCATCACCCGTGCGTATCGGTGCTGCGGCTGCACTTCCAGCAGCTGCAGCAAGTACCGGCGCGCTGCGGGCATGTCGCCTTGGGCCAAAGCGGCCTGTGCGGACTGCCAGGAGGCGCCGGCATCCATGCCTCAGTTGGACAGGTGCTCGATCGCGGCCACGCTGCCGAGGCGGTCACCCAGCGTGCGCAGCAGCGCCAACCGGTTGCCACGCAGCGCCGGATCCTCGGCATTGACCATCACCGCGTCGAAGAACGCATCCACCTGCGGACGCAGGCGGGCCAGGCGGCCGAGCACGGCCACGTAGTCCTTGTGTGCCAGCGCCACACCGGTGTCGTCGATGGCGGCAGTCACCGCTTCCGCCAGTTCGCTCTCGGCCGGCTCGCGCAGCAGTGCCGGGTCGATCATGGCCGGGATGGCGCCGTCGGCCTTGCGCAGGATGTTGCGGATGCGCTTGTTGGCTGCGGCCAGTGCCTCGGCTTCCGGCAGCTGGGCAAAGGTGCCGATGGCATCGATGCGGCGGTCGAAATCGTACAGCGAGGCCGGCTTGAGCTCGGCGACGGCGTTGAAGTGGGTGGCCGGTACGCCCTTGTCGGCGTAGTAGCCCTTCAGGCGGTCGATGATGAAGTCATACAGTTCGCCCGCATCCGCCTGCACCTTGCGCTCGGCCAGACCAGCATTCGCCGATGCCAGCAATGCCGGCAGATCCAGATCGAAGCCCGATTCGATGATGCTGCGTGCCAGACCCAGCGCATTACGACGCAGCGCAAACGGGTCCTTGTTGCCGGTCGGCTTCAGGCCAGCGGCAAAGCCGCCGGCCAGCGTGTCCAGGCGCTCGGCAATCGCCAGCACCTTGCCCAGCGGCGACAGCGCGATGTCATCGGCGGCGAAGCGCGGCTGGTAGCTCTCGTCGATGGCCAGCGCCACCGACGGCGATTCGCCACCGGCAACCGCGTAATGACGGCCAGCAATGCCCTGCAGTTCCGGGAACTCGTTGACCATGCGCGACTGCAGGTCGTTCTTGGCCAGCTCGGCGGCACGCTTGGCCTGCACCGGATCAGCACCCACCTGCGGCGCGATGATCTGCGCCAGCGCGCTGACCCGCTGCACCTTGTCGGCGACGCTGCCCAGCTTGGCCTGGTAGGTGACGGTCTTCAGGCCATCGCCCATGCCGACCAGACCCTGCTTGAGGTCTTCGTCGAAGAAGAACTTGGCATCGGAGAAGCGCGGGCGGATCACCCGCTCGTAGCCCTTGGAAACCTCGGCCACGTCCCTGGATTCGATATTGGCAATACCGATGAACTTCTCGGTCAGCTTGCCGCCGCCGTCGAGCACCGGGAAGAACTTCTGGTTGATCTCCATGGTCTCGATCAGCGCTTCCTGCGGCACGGCCAGGAATTCGCGCTCGAAACTGCACAGCACTGCCGCCGGCCATTCGACCAGGTTGACCACCTGCTCCAGGTTGTCGTCGGTGATGCGGGCCACGCCACCCGCCTGCGCGGCTGCGGCATTGACCTCGGCGACGATGCGCTCGCGGCGCGCGTCGGCATCGACCAGCACGTTGGCGGCCTTCAGCGATTCAACGTAGTCGGCCGGGTTGCTCAGCCACACCTGCTTGTCGGCCATGAAACGGTGGCCACGGCTGAAGCGGTCGGACGTCAGGCCGAGCAGCTCGGCCGGCACGATGTCGTTGCCGTGCAGCAGCACCAGCCAATGCACCGGACGGGCGAAGGCGTATTCGTGGCTGCCCCAGCGCATCGGCTTGGGGATGGGCATCGCGGCGATGGCTTCGCGCAGGATCTCCGGCAGCAGGCTGGCGGTCTGCGCGCCCGGGGTCACCGAACGCAGCACGAAACGCTCGCCCTTGGCGTCGGTGGTGCGCTCCAGCGCGGTCCAGTCGATGCCGGCCTTGGCGGCAAACCCCTGCAGCGCCTTGGTCGGCTCGCCGTTGGCGTCCAGCGCGATGTTCAGGTACGGGCCGAATACTTCCGAGTGCTGCTCGGGCTGTTCGGTTTCCACGCCCGGCAACAGCACGGCCAGGCGACGCGGGGTCGACAGCGGCTTGGCATCGCCACGCTCGAAGGCCACGCCACGCTTGGCCAAGCCATCGATCACGCCATCAAAGAACGCCTGCGCCAGGCCCGGCAGCGCCTTGACCGGCAGCTCTTCCACGCCCAGTTCGATCAGCAGCGGTTGCATGCTCATGCCTGCACCTCCTTCGCTGCCACGGCTTCGAGGCGCTTGGCCTCGTACAGCTTGGCCACCGCCTGGGCCAGCGCGCGCACGCGCAGGATGTAACGCTGGCGCTCGGTCACCGAGATGGCGCGGCGTGCGTCGAGCAGGTTGAACGAATGCGAGGCCTTGCATACCTGTTCATAGGCCGGGAGCGGCAGGCCGGCTTCCACCAGCTTCTGCGCTTCCTTCTCACAGGCGTCGAAGCGATGGAACATTTCTTCCACGTCGGCGTACTCGAAGTTGTAGGTGCTCTGCTCCACCTCGTTCTGGTGGTAGACATCGCCATAGGTGACCGGGGTACCGTCCGGGCCATAGGTCCAGATCAGGTCGTAGACGTTGTCGCAGTTCTGCAGGTACATGCAGAGCCGCTCCAGGCCATAGGTGATCTCGCCCAGCACCGGCTTGCACTCCAGGCCACCGGCCTGCTGGAAGTAGGTGAACTGGGTGACTTCCATGCCGTTGAGCCAGATTTCCCAGCCCAGGCCCCAAGCGCCCAGGGTCGGCGACTCCCAGTTGTCCTCGACGAAGCGCAGGTCGTGCACCAGCGGGTCAATGCCCAACGCCTTGAGCGAATCCAGGTACAACTGCTGGATGTTGTCCGGGCTCGGCTTCATCGCCACCTGGTACTGGTAATAGCGCTGCAGGCGGTTGGGGTTTTCGCCGTAGCGGCCGTCGGTGGGACGGCGCGAGGGCTGCACGTAGGCGGCATTCCAGCTTTCCGGGCCGATCGAGCGCAGGAAGGTGGCCGGGTGGAAGGTGCCGGCACCGACCTCCAGGTCCAGCGGCTGGATCAAGACACAGCCCTGTTTCGCCCAGAAATCATTGAGGGTCTGGATCAGTCCCTGGAAGGTAATCGAAACGGGGGGAGTCGCGGACATGCTGCCTGAGCCGTACGTAAGGGGTGCGTTAGTATAGCGACCGACCGCGCGATGGCCGCGCCAGCAAGGGGTTTGGGGTGGAAAACGCGGCTATGGAAGGCACTCAGGCACCGTCACCGCAGGTGGCTATCGCCCCGGGAAGACTGCAGTTTTCCAATGTTGCCAGCGCCCTGCTGGCCGATGGGCTGGTGGCCGCACACGACCAGGAGCGGATCCGTTTTTCCGCCCAGGGCGCGCGCAATGCCAGTGAAGTCCATCCGCTGGTACTGCTGGCCAACCTGAAACTGGCTGCCGCCATCGGGACCGGCGAGCTCGGCCTGGAGCGCCTCACCGAATGGCTGGCCACCCGCACCCACACCCGCTACCTGCGTATCGATCCGACCCGGGTGGACGTGGCCGGTGCCACCGCCGTGGTCTCCCATGCCTATGCACGCCGCCACCGCATCCTGCCGCTGGGCCTGGACAGCGAGCGTGTGCTGGTGGCAACCAGCGAGCCAATGGCACGCGACTGGGTGCCGGACCTGCAGCACCTGCCCCGCCGCCGCATCGACATGGTGCTGGTCAACCCGCTGGACCTGCACCGCTACTCGATGGAGTTCTTTGGCGTCACCCGCTCGGTGCGCGGCGCCCGCAGCGACGCCCGTGACAACAGCAACGGCGTCACCCCGCCCAGTTTCGAGCAGTTGGTGGAGCTGGGCAGCGCCGGTGACGTCAACGCCGACGACCACCATGTGGTCAGCATCGTCGACTGGCTGCTGCAGTACGCCTATGAGCAGCGTGCCAGTGACATCCACATGGAACCGCGGCGCGACAAGGGCCGTGTGCGTTTCCGCATCGACGGGGTGCTGCACAAGGTGTTCGAACTGCCCCCCTCGGTGATGACCGCAGTGATCAGCCGGGTCAAGGTGCTCGGCCGCATGGACCTGGCCGAGCGCCGGCGCCCGCAGGACGGCCGCATCAAGACCCGTTCACCGGGCGGCCGCGAGGTGGAGATGCGTCTGTCGACCATGCCCACCGCATTCGGCGAGAAATGCGTGATGCGCATCTTCGACCCCGATTCGGCGTTCAAGAGCATCGAGCAGCTGGGCTTCAGCCCCGAGGAAGCTGCCGGCTGGAACGAACTGGTGGCGCGTCCGCACGGCATCGTGCTGGTCACCGGCCCGACCGGCTCCGGCAAGACCACCACCCTGTACTCCACGCTCAAGCGCCTGGCCACGCCGGACGTGAACGTGTGCACGGTGGAAGACCCGATCGAAATGATCGCGCCCGAGTTCAACCAGATGCAGGTGCAGACCAATATCGACCTGGACTTCGCCTCCGGTGTGCGCACCCTGCTGCGCCAGGACCCGGACATCATCATGATCGGCGAAATCCGCGACCTGGAAACCGCGCAGATGGCGGTGCAGGCCTCGCTGACCGGCCACTTGGTGCTGTCCACCCTGCATACCAACGATGCGCCCTCGGCGATCACCCGCCTGCTCGACCTCGGCGTGCCGCATTACCTGATCGCCTCCACCGTCAACGGCGTGCTGGCGCAGCGCCTGGTGCGCACCCTGTGCCCGCACTGCAAGGCGCCAGACACGCTGACGGACGCCGATTGGGCACCGCTGCGTCATGCCCATGAAGCATTACCAGATGTGGTCACGGCATATGCCCCGGTCGGTTGCCTGGAGTGCCGGCGCACCGGTTACATGGGCCGGATCGGCCTGTATGAGCTGCTGCCACTGGGTTCGCGGCTGCGCGCACGGATCACCCGCGACATGGACCTGGCCGGGTTCAGCCAGGCTGCTGCCGGGGAAGGGCTGCGTACCCTGCGCCGTACCGGGCTTGAAAAGGTGGCCGCAGGGCTGACTACAATCGAGGAAGTCCTGTCAGTACTGCCGCCGCCGGAATGAAGTCCCAGCCGTTCTTGATCGTTGAAACCGGGCAACCGTTCCCGACACTGCGCCGTTATGGGCGTTTCCCGCACTGGATCCGCGTTGCCGCCGGGCTGGAAGAAGCCGATACCGTGGTGGTCAACGTCGAGCACGGCGAGCAGTTGCCGGCGCGTGGTGATTTTGCCGCCACCATCGTTACCGGCTCGGCCGCCTTCGTCACCGACCGCGCTGACTGGAGCGAACGCAGCGCCGACTGGCTGCGCGACGCCGCCCACGCCGGCATGCCGCTACTGGGCATCTGCTACGGCCACCAGCTGCTCGCGCATGCGCTGGGTGGCGAAGTGGCTTACAACCCGGCCGGGCGCGAGTCCGGCACCATCCAGCTGGAGCTGGAGGCCCCGGCTTCGGCCGATCCGCTGTTCGCCGGCCTGCCGGCCAGTTTCCCGGCCCACGCCACCCATCTGCAGACGGTATTGCGCGCGCCCGAAGGCGCCACCGTGCTGGCCCGCTCGGTGCAGGACAACTGCCACGCCTTCCGTTGGGGCGAGCAGGCCTGGGGCCTGCAGTTCCACCCCGAGTTCGCCACCCATCACATGCGTGGCTACGTCCGTGCCCGCGCCGACTGCATCGCCCGCCACGGTGGCTGCGCCCGCAGCGTCGCGCGCGAGGTAAGCGCTGCGCCGCTGGCCCGGCAGCTGCTGCGCCGCTTCGTGCGCCATGTGCGACGCGAGACCCATTGAACCTGCTGTTGTTTTGTGGGAACGGCGTCAGCCGCGAAGCCCATGAATCGTCAGATTGCGGACATGCCCGTCATTGCAGCATTGCCGGCT
>NZ_JBRREH010000126.1:0-9924 GCF_056760175.1 Stenotrophomonas sp. STEN021
AAACCCGTCGAAAAGCGTCAGAAACGGCGCAAAATCGATCATATCGAGGTCGACTTGGCGCCTTGACGCTGAAATCCAAGTATCAGAGCGCTTTGATCAGACCTTCCCTAGCTCAAAAAAAGCCGGAACATGCAATCCATTATTATCAACATATATTTTACGCAAGATCGAAGGAGGCACCTTGTAGTGTCCTGTAATACGCCCAATGGCTGGATCACGATTTTCGGGAGCCATCCCCTCTTTAGTCAAAGCTCGATCAGTGTATGTAATAAAATGGTGCCGTAGTGCATGAAAACCCATTCCCGATTCAGTGATCCCTTGATCTTTGATATAAGCAGAAAATTGTCGGGACAACTGACGCCCAAAGCTCAATTTTCCTTCACCATTGGGCAAATTTGGAAATAGTCGCTCAAAACCAAATTTCTTGATTTCTTCGACATAACTCAAAAATCCAGCATCAAGAACAGGTTTGGCAAGAGGAACAAAACGATCTGAATTGTCGTTTTTTGTTGAGTTCCCTTCTACTACATCCGTAACAACAAACCCCCAGATATTATTAACTTGAATAATATCATCGGGTCGCAATTGAGCGACCTCATTGACTCGGGCACCTGAATAAAATCCGATCATCACGCCCCAGAACCTATGTGGCCACTTATAAGCCCACTCTTCAAAACTAGGGCCAAATACAATTTTTATCTCTTCTGCTGTAAAGGGCCTTCCTCCGTCAGACTTGACGGAGCTTTGAGGCTTGGGAAGACCGGCCAAGGGATCACGGTCCAGATATTCAACTTTACGCAGATAATTAAAAAACACCGAAAGACGAGACCAGTGCTTATCAAGTGTTGCTTGAGCCAAAGGGGGCTCATTGTTCGCTTTAGCAAGCTTGACAACTTGCTTCACAGTCAACGCTTTATATTCTTCCCGCTGTGTTGCGTGTTTTGGATAATTACGCACGGCATCAAAAAAATCTCGAACTGAATCTACAGTCAGATCCCGAGTTCGGATATTTCCAGTAATTCCAGAAAGAATACGCAGAGAGAGACGGCTTTCAATGATCGTCTTGTTGTCAGTATTGGAAGAAATCAAATCTTTGATATGTTCTTCTGCTGCTTCATTCAACTTAATGTAAAGCTTCTTATTTTCCCGAACATACTTTTTACCTTCTTGAATTTTCTGAAGTTCAAGAAATCCGGGGAATCCACGCGTCTTTAGTTCAGCTTCTTCATCTTGAAGTTGCTTTACAAAGCGATTGAATCGGGCTGCATCTTCATCATCATCGACTTTAATGCCTGTCAAAGTCGTTTGACCTACTTTTACTGTGTCAATAGTGAAAGTGCGGATACCCCGCTTAAATTCATCACTACTCACTAGACCGCCCCTGAACGCCTTGAATGCGTTTGAGAGTGCCACAGCTACCTGTGCAGCAGCCAGCCTTGCCGCATCGTTCCTGAGTCCATACATGGAGCGCACGAGGAACCGAGAGCCGACAGCAGCCCGAAGATCAGAAGGAACAAGGAAGCGGACATAAAGTCCGGAAGAACGCACTAAAAATAGTGGTTTTGGCATAAAACGATACCTCAAACGATACCTTTGGGGGATCGTTTTTCAGCATCATTTCTCTCAAAAACCCTTGACTTTTCAGCAACTTAATGCTAGCGTCAGGAGTGAGTGGAGCGGGCGAAGGGAATCGAACCCTCGTCAGTAGCTTGGGAAGCTACAGCTCTACCATTGAGCTACGCCCGCTTTGGCGAGGGTGAAGTCTATGCGTGACGCTGGGACAAAGCAACGGCCGGCACGGACTGCTTCGGGCGCCCGAATACCGTATTCCCAGCCGGACCAGACTCTCCAGATGGCGGCGCAGGCAACTGTTCTGCAGGTATTCGAAGCGTCTCGCCTACAAACAAAAAGAGGCGATGCCGCAATTGCGGCACCGCCTCCCACACACAACCTCGTAATACGTAATTACTACAGCAACTTAGAAGCTGCCGCCGAAACTGGCGAACAAGGTCGCATCACGTGCCGACTTCTGCATCGTGGTGGTGCTCAGGCCGATATTGCTGTCCAGGCCCCACAGCTTGAGCCGTGCACCCAGCACCGCGCTGGCGTAGTTGCGGTCGAACTCCAGCCCCGGCACCTTGTACATGCCAACGCCGGCCATGGTCTGCAACCAGGCACTGGCCTGCTTGCCGTCTTCGAACTCATGGTCGTAGGTGACCTGCACGTACGGTTGCACGGTGCCGCCATCAAAGCGGGCCTGCCAGCCGATGCGGCCAACGGTCGAATCCAGGTCCTGATCGGCATAGCCCAGCGCGGTGGCGCTGGTATTGCTTTCGACATAACCGTCCAGCTTCACCTTCTGCCAGACCACACCAGCCACCGGACCGTGGCGGAAGCCACCGGCCTGGCCGAATTCGTAACCTGCATTGATCGCAGCGGTCAGGTTGCTGCCGTCCGGCGAGCCCTTGTGCTCGCGGGTAGCCGGGCCCAGTTGCACCTTGCGGGTCACGTCGTAACCCAGCCAGCTGTAGCTCACCTGGCCGTTGATCCAGGCGCGCTCACCGTACCAGCCAGCGAACAGACCCAGGGTGGTGTCGTCCTGGGTGAAGTTGCCCTTGCTGTTACCGAAATCGGCATCCATGCGGCCATAGCCGGCAAAGCCGCCCAGCACCATGCCATCACGCGCCCAATCAACACCGAACAGACCAGCAGGCGCCATGCCGTCGTACAGATCGGCATGGTCGTAGCGCTGCATGTCACCGCGCACATTGCCCCACCAGCTCAGGCCATCAGCCGGACGCGAGCCCAGGTGTGCGCCAACCTGATCGGCGCGGGCGCGGCCGGTGGTTTGCGCCGAATGGCTCAGTATCTGCTGCAGCCGCGGCGCTTCCAGCACCGAGATGGCGTACTGGCCAAGGATCTGATGGGCAGCGGTGGTCGGGTGCACACCATCGGCGAACACATAGGTATTGTTCGCGTTCGGCGCTGCCAGGCTCAGCGGCGAGCAGGTCAGCGATGAGGCCGAAGTACAGGCCATGTTGCTGACATTGGTGAAACCATAGGTGCCGGGATTGCCGACGATTTCCTGCAGGATGGTGAAGGTATCGACCGGAATCACCTGCAGCCCGGCCTGCTTCAGGCCACCAAACAGGGCGTCGTTATACGCCTTGGCCAGCGCGGTACCCTGCGCCATACCCACCGCACCACCGGCACGTGAGGCCGGCGTCAAACCGATATCAGGCAGATTTGGCACCATCACGTACTCTGCACCGGCGGCCTTCAACGCCCCAACGATGCCCACTTGATCGGTCACCGCTGCACCGATGATGGCCTGCGCCTGCGCCGGAGCCGCCTGCACCGCGAACAGATCATTGGCGCCGCCCCACACCGTGTACAGCGCTTTGGCGTCAGCCTTGCCGCCGTTGGCCGCCAGGTACTTGGTCAACTGCGTCTTCATCGACGGCGTCGCGCCCAGCGCCCCCACCGTGTCCACGCCAACCCGGGCGCCGCCAACCGCATAGTTGTCACCGGTCTGGCCGTTGCCGTTGGGGCTGGCATTGGTGCCGTACTGATCGGCGATGTAGTCCGCCCACACCCAACCCGGATTGGTTGTGAAGCGGCCCACCAAGGCAGCGTTCGGGTCCAGTTGCATCAACACCGGCCGGAAGTAGCCGGTATCGGTCAGGCTGTCACCGAAGAACACCGTCTTGGAATACGGCGATTGCGCCATGGCCGGCACTGCCGCCAAGGCGATGGCGACAGCCATGGCAGCACGCAGCGGGCGAAAGGAAGAGGACATGTTCAACTCCTGGGTGGGGGAAAGCGGACAGGCATACGCCGCCGCACGTTGTTATGTTTTCATTACCGCGTAAGACAAACACGCTGCGCCGCCGCAAACTGTCTGGCCGCTGGGCTTTTGTAGTCGCGCTGGCGAGAATAGCGGCATGGACATCCATCTGAATGGCGAACCCCGCCAGCTACAATCCGCCCTGACCCTGATCGAACTATTGGCCGCCGAAGGGCTGGCGGAGCGCCGCGTGGCAGTGGAGGTCAACGGCGACATCATCCCGCGCAGCCAGCATGCAAGCCACCAGCTCCGGGACGGAGACGTGGTGGAAATCGTGCACGCGCTGGGCGGCGGCTGAAGCGCCGCAGCCAGGTAGTGCCGAGCCATGCTCGGCAGAGGCGTTCCCGGCGCACCATTTAAATTTGTGGGTATGGCGTCAGCCGCGAAGCTGACAATGCACAAAGGCTAAAAAGCCAACCCCTCCCCAGCCCTCCCCTTGCCTGCGGCGAAGGGAGGGAGCGACAGCGGCGGCTGTGCCAGCACGACCTGTAGAACGCAGCCGTGCTGCGCTGGGGCTTTGCCGGTGATGCCCATGCCGAGCATGGCTCGGCACCACAAGTGCTGGCTTGCCCCGTTGCCGAGCATGGCTCGGCACTACAGATCGGTGGGATGGGTGATAATTCGGGGCATGAATGCAAATGCCCCCACCGATTCGCTGGTCATCGCCGGCAAAACCTATTCATCCCGGCTGCTGACCGGCACCGGCAAGTTCAAGGATCTGGAAGAAACCCGCCTGGCTACCGAAGCCGCTGGCGCCCAGATCGTCACCGTGGCCATCCGCCGCACCAACATCGGCCAGAACCCGGGCGAGCCCAACCTGCTCGACGTGCTGCCGCCGGACCGCTACGCCATCCTGCCCAATACCGCTGGCTGCTATACCGCCGAAGACGCCGTGCGCACCTGCCGCCTGGCCCGTGAGCTGCTGGACGGCCACAACCTGACCAAGCTCGAAGTGCTGGGCGACCAGAAGACTCTGTACCCGGACGTGATGGCCACCCTCAAGGCCGCCGAACAGCTGGTCAAGGACGGCTTCGACGTCATGGTCTACACCTCCGATGACCCGATCCTGGCCAAGCGCCTGGAGGAAATCGGCTGCGCCGCGGTGATGCCGCTGGCAGCGCCAATTGGTTCCGGGCTGGGCATCCAGAACAAGTACAACCTGATCGAGATCATCGAGAACGCCAAGGTGCCGATCATCGTCGATGCCGGCGTCGGCACCGCTTCGGACGCAGCCATCGCGATGGAGCTGGGCTGCGACGGCGTATTGATGAACACCGCCATTGCCGGCGCCCGCAACCCGGTATTGATGGCCAGCGCCATGCGCAAGGCCGTGGAAGCCGGCCGCGAGGCCTTCCTCGCTGGCCGCATTCCGCGCAAGCGCTATGCCAGCGCTTCCTCCCCCGTTGATGGGCTGATCGGCTGATGACCAATCCTTTTGACAGCGCGGGCTCCAAGGCACCGCCCAAACCCTTCACCGTGACCGAAGGCCGCCGCGAGATCCGCAGTTTCGTGCTGCGTCAGGGCCGCTTCACCCCGGCTCAGCAGCGCGCGTTCGACGACCGCTGGCCGCGCTTCGGCATCGACTTCAATGGCGAGCCACGTGACCTGGACGCCACCTTCGGTCGCAACGCGCCCAAGGTGATGGAGATTGGTTTCGGCAACGGCGCCGCACTGCGTTACGCCGCCCAGTTCGACACCTCCAAGGATTACATCGGCATCGAGGTGCATGCACCGGGCGTAGGCCGCCTGCTCAATGCACTGGCCGATGACAATGCCGACAACGTCAAGCTCTACCACCACGACGCGGTCGAGGTGCTGGAGAAGGAAATCGCCGACGGCGCTCTTGATGAGATCCGCATCTATTTCCCCGATCCCTGGCACAAGAAGCGCCACAACAAGCGCCGTCTGGTGCAGCCGGGCTTTGCCGAACTGCTGGTGCGCAAGCTGCGCGTTGGCGGCCGCCTGCATTGCGCCACCGACTGGGAAGACTATGCCGAGCAGATGTGGGACGTGCTCGATGCCACCCCCGGTCTGGTCAACCGCGCCGGCCCGCGTGGCGCGGTGCCGCGCCCGGACTGGCGTCCGCAGACCCACTTCGAGACCCGTGGGCAGAAACTGGGCCATGGCGTCTGGGATCTGCTGTATGACAAGCCCGGTGCCACGGACGCCGGCTGAGTGACGAGGGCGCGATGACAGCTGCACGCTTCCATGGGATTGCCGAACACGCTGCCTGCGCAGCGTTGATGGCAGAGTGCACTGCCGAACCGCCCCAGTTCTCCTCCTTGAAGTCACTGCCCTGATGGATACCGCGCTGACGCTCACCACCGATATGAAGCTCGTGCTCGGGCTGGTGGGCTTCACGATGGCGATGTTCCTGTTCGAGCGCATCCGCGCCGATGTGGTGGCGCTGGTGGTGATGGTGGTGCTGGGCGTCACCGGCCTGATCGCGCCGGAGGAAATCTTCGGCGGCTTCTCGGGTAACGCCGTGATGAGCATCATCGCCACCACCATTCTCGGCGCCGGCCTGGACCGTACCGGCGCGCTGAACCGGCTTGCCGGCTGGTTGCTGCGGCGTTCGCATGGTCTGGAACAACGCCTGCTGCTGCTGACCAGCGCAACCGCCGGCTTGAACTCCTCGTTCATGCAGAACCCGTCGGTGATGGCGCTGTACCTGCCGGTCGCCTCGCGACTGGCCTCACGCACCGCGCTCACCCTCAAGCGCCAGCTGCTGCCGATTTCCGCCGCCATCGTGATGGGTGGCGCGCTGACCATGGTCGGCAACTCGCCGCTGATCCTGCTCAACGACTTGTTGATGTCGGCCAACAACAACCTGCCGTCCGGCACCGCCACCATCGAACCACTGCGCATGTTCGCGCCGCTGCCGATTGGTATCGCACTGCTGGTCGCTTCGCTGGCCTACTTCCGCTTCTACGGCAGCCGCAAGCTGCAGGAAGAGGAAACCGAAAGCGAGGACGGCCAGGCACCGGCCCGCACCGAAAGCTATTTCGCCAAGTCCTATGGCATCGAAGGCGATGTCTTCGAACTGCTGGTCACTGCCGAAAGCCCGCTGGTCGGCATGACCGTCGGCGAGGCCGAGAACCTGTTCGACGCACCGCTGCTGCTGGCGTTGAAAACCGGCGATGACACCCGCCTGTCACCACCAGCCGACATGCGCATCTGGGTAGGCAGCGTGATCGGCGCGATGGGCCCGCGTCAGCAGGTGTCCGACTTCGCGCAGAACCAGTTCCTGCGCATGTCCTCGCGGCTGAAGCAGCTGGGCGACCTGTTCAATCCTGCGCGCGCAGGCATTTCCGAAGCAGTGGTGCCGCCAACCTCGCGCCTGATCGGCAAGACCGCCGGCGAGCTGCGCCTGCGCAAGGAACGCGGCATCAGCCTGCTGGCGATCAACCGCGACAAGCAGGTCATCCGCGAGGACGTGCGCAATACCGCGCTACGTGCCGGCGACATGCTGGTCTTCCACAGTATCTGGCAGGACCTGGCCACCGCCGCTGAAAGCCGCGACTTCGTGGTGGTCACCGACTACCCCAAGGGCGAACAGCGTCCACACAAATTCAAGATCGCGATGGCCATCTTCGCCATCACCATCATCATCGCGCTGACCTCGCACCTGCCGGTGGCCTTGACCCTGCTCACCGGCGTGGCCGGCATGCTGCTGACCGGCGTGCTGCGCATGGACGAGGCCTATGCAGCGATCAACTGGAAGACCATCTTCATGATGGCCGGCCTGATTCCGCTGGGCTGGGCCATGGACAGCAGCGGCGCGGCGGCATGGATTGCCGGCCACACCATCGACAAACTGCCCACTGGTATTCCGGTGTGGGCACTGGAAATCGCGCTGGCCTTGCTGACCACCGCGTTCTCGCTGGTGATCAGCCATGTCGGCGCTACCATCGTGATGGTGCCGATTGCGGTCAACCTGGCCTTGGCTGCGGGCGGCAATCCGACCGCATTCGCGCTGATCGTGGCCTTGTCGGCGTCCAACAACCTGATGACCGCGTCCAACCCGGTGATTTCGATGGCGATGGGCCCGGCCAAGTACACTCCGCGTGAGATGTGGCGGGTCGGCGGACCGCTGTCGCTGCTCTACACCGTTATTGTGGTGATCATGATCAACATCATGTTCTGATGGACAAACCGTCCGCCAGACCGGACCTGCAAAGGAGAATGCGATGAAACGGATGACGTTGGGAGCACTCGGTTTTCTGGTCATGCTCAGCGCCGCTGCCGAGCAGCGCACACCTCCGCAGGCACATTGCATCGATGCACGCCAGATCAGCGGTGCCGAAGACATCACCTCCAACACGCTGGCAGTGCGATTGAAGGATGGGCAGCGTTTCAAGGTACAACTTGCACAGGACTGCCCTGCGCCGGAAAGCAGGCTATCGGTGCGCGGCAGCAAAGAAGGCTGGCTGTGCGCAGAACCAGGCGAAAGCCTGGTCATTGGCGATGCGCAATGCCCGATCAGCACGATCGAGCCCCTGGATACGCGCAACTACGCCGATCTGCTACGGCAGCGCGACAGACAGGTCGCCACCTTGGCACCCCTGCAGGTCAAGGCCGCAAGCGCGGCACCCTCACGCGGCTTTCGTGGCACAGCGGATTATTGCGTCGGCGTTGACGCCGTCCGCCGTTGGAGCGAGAGCCCGCAGGGGATCACCGTCGAAGTTGCACCCAACCGCGCCGCTGGCAATCGCTTCTATCGTATTGAAGTCGCCAGCAACTGCCCGGCACTGGCCAACGCGCAGACGATGACCCTGGTCTCCGGAATGGGCATCGGCATGGTCTGCGGCCATCCAGGCGACAGGATGGCGTTGGCTCGCCCGGAACGCGAACTGATCCGGCCCGGTGATCGTGCAAACTTCAGCGGCAGCTTCGACTGCCAGATCAGCCGCGTCTATCCGGTGCAGGACAAGAACGGGAGCTGAGCCTGCAGGGCTCAGCCCAGCAGTACCTTGCCGTCACCCACCAGCACCGGCACCGCGCGCAGCGAATCGCCCTTGCAGGGGCCCGCGACGCAGATGCCGCCTTCCAGCTCGAACGAAGCACCGTGCACTGCACAGACCAGGTTCCCTTCGCGACTCTTCAGGAACTGGCCAGGCGCCCAATCCAACGCACGCCCAGCATGCGGGCAGACGTTCAACCATGCCCGCACTGCATCGCCATCGCGGTACAGCACCAGCGTCTCGGCATCGCCATCAATCACCGCCACCACCGCGTGAAAGCCTTGATCAGGCACGACGGCCAGTGGGCAGAGTTCGATTCCGGAAGCGATGGCGTTGGACATTGGAGCACCGATACGGGTTAACGGGGCATTGTCGCATGGGCGGCCAACGCCGGGACGAAGCTGACTCATGGCACCGTGCCGCCCCCTGTTCAGACACAGATTAACGACAACTTCACGCAATTGGCCCAATCGCCCCTGATACTTCGTCCCAGACTCAACGTCATAGAGCTTTCATGAACATCCGCTACGTCCAATTCGCCAAGCTGCGCAACCTGTTCGAGCCGCGCAAACCGCGCAACCCGTTGGTGCGCATTGCCTTGGGCCTGCTAGGCATCGCAATTCTTGCGGTATTGGTGGTCGGCGGCGTGTTCATTGGCGCGGCCATGATCCTGGGCGGCATCGCCTGGAAGCTGTTTGCATCGCGCAAGGCCCGCACCGTACGCAAGGCTGACCCGACCGTGGTCGACGCCGAGTACCGCGTAGTACGCAAGGCCGCCCTGCCACAAGCACGCTAAGGCAGCCAATGTAGTGCCGAGCCATGCTCGGCAGAGGCTTTCCCGGCCAATCTACGCGTAGTGCCGAGCCATGCTCGGCAGAGGCTTTCCCGACTACGCAGCAAGAGCCGCAAAGCCACAGATGCACCAACCAGCGAAGGACGTCCCCCTCCCAAACCCTCCCCTTCGCTACGCGAAAGGGAGGGAGCAGAAGCGGTAGTGCCGAGCCATGCTCGGCAGAGACCTTACCGGCACACCCAGTTTGTGGGAGCGGCGTGAGCCGCGAAGCAGATGGTCGATCAGATTGCAGCTATGCCGGTAGTCTCAGTGGTGTCGGC
>NZ_JBRREH010000127.1:0-9924 GCF_056760175.1 Stenotrophomonas sp. STEN021
CCCCCCCCCCCCCCCCCCCCCCCCCCCCCCCCCCCCCCCCCCCCCCCCCCCCCCCCCCCCCCCCCCCCCCCCCACTACAGGTGGAGCGCGGCCGGTAGCCCTGGCGCAGCATGGCTGCGGGCATCAAAGCCGGTAGGCCACAGCCTTCATCGCCTTGGACGCCAATGCCATTACCGACGGGATCGGGAACGGCAGCTTGCGCGCACCGGCATGTTCGGCGTGCTCGGCATGCCGCGCTTCGTCGAGCTTCATCACCTTGAGGATCTCGCGGCTGCGCTGGTCGGCCGGTGGCAGGGTCTGCAGGTGCTCGTCCAGGTGCGCTTCCACCTGGCGTTCGGTCTGCACCACGAAGCCCAGGTTCCAGCCGTCGCCGCGCAGGCCGGCCAGAGTGCCAATGGTGTAGCTGCCGGCATACCAGAGCGGGTTGAACAGGCTGGGGCGGCTGTCCAGTTCGCGCAGGCGATCGGCGCACCAGCTCAGGTGGTCGGTCTCTTCCTGCGCTGCTTCCAGTAGATGGGCGCGCGTGGCCGGGTCGCGGGCGACCGCAGCCTGGCCGAAATACAGGCCCTGCGCGCAGACCTCACCGACGTGGTTGATGCGCATCAGCCCGGCTGCGTGGCGGGCCTCGGCCGGTTCCAGCACCACCTCGGGGGTGTCGCCGGCTGGGTTGGGGCGTGCGGCCGGCGGATTGCCGAACACCGTATCCAGGGCGCGCTGGGCTTCAGTCAGCAGGTGGTCCAGCGGCGTGTGTACGCGGGCGGTGATCATGTCAGGGCAGTGCAGTGGGGTATATCCGATTCTCGCCGCTGGTCCGCGGCCTGCCAAGGCCGACGCGGGGCGGCTGTTCAGATGCCGGGTTGCGCCCGGGGCGGGCGGCCAGTACAATCCCGCCTCTTCTGTTTCACCTTCACAACGCGTGGCAAAGTTCCGGTGGTTCATCTCGCCGTAATCCGCCCGACCTACCTGAGTTCTTTATGAGCACTTTCACTGCAAAGAACGAGACCGTCCAGCGCGACTGGTACCTCGTTGACGCCGCCGGCAAGACGCTGGGCCGTCTTTCCACCGAGCTGGCTCGCCGCCTGCGTGGCAAGCACAAGCCGGTCTACACCCCGCATGTTGACACCGGTGATTACCTGGTCGTCATCAATGCCGACAAGATTGCTGTAACCGGCAATAAGCTGAAGGACAAGAAGTACCATCGCTTCACCGGTTACATCGGTAACCTGAAGACCGAGTCCCTGGAGCAGGCGCTGGAGCGTCACCCGGAGCGCGTCATCGAGACCGCCGTCAAGGGCATGCTGCCGAAGGGCCCGCTGGGTCGTCAGATGTACCGCAAGCTCAAGGTCTATGCAGGCACTGAGCATCCGCACGCAGCACAGCAGCCGCAGGTTCTGGATATCTAATCATGGCTATCACTCAAAACTACGGCACTGGCCGCCGCAAGTCCTCCACCGCTCGCGTGTTCCTGCGCAAGGGCACTGGCAACATCACCGTCAATGGCCGTCCGCTGGACGAGTTCTTTGGTCGTGAGACTGCACGCATGATCGTGCGTCAGCCGCTGGAACTGACCCAGAACACCGAAAGCTTTGACATTCTTGTCACTGCTGCCGGCGGCGGCACCACCGGCCAGGCCGGTGCGATCCGTCTGGGCATCGCCCGTGCGCTGGTCGAATACGACGAAACCCTGAAGTCCGAGCTGCGCAAGGCTGGCTTCATGACCCGTGACGCCCGTGAAGTCGAGCGTAAGAAGGTCGGCCTGCACAAGGCACGTCGCGCCACCCAGTTCTCCAAGCGTTAATCGCTTTGGGGTTGGGGTTCTTCGGAATCCCACTGGGAAAGCAAAAGCCCGGCTTCGGCCGGGCTTTTGCCGTTTTGGGGTTTGAGGGTGGGAATGGGGAATGGGGAATGGGGAATGGGGAATGGGGGATGGGGGATGGGGGATGGCCAGGGTCAGGGCCAAAGCCAAAGCCAAAGCCAAAGCCAAAGCCAAAGCCAAAGCCAAAGCACCCCTCCCCAACCCTCCCCTGCGCTTTGCGCAAGGGAGGGGGTTAAGCCACAGCCTTCATCTTCATTTTGTTCGCCTGCGGCCGCTAACGGATCAATCCCTCTGCATCCGGCGCCTTGCCCTCTCTCATCATGCAGCCAGCTGCCAGCCCCGATTCCAGCGCCGCAACTGTCGAACAGGACCTTGCCGGCATCCAACTGCCATCGGTGGAGGAACTGCTGGACGAAAGCGCAGCGCCGGAAGAGCCCGCGCCGCCGCCGCGCTACCGGTTGCCACAGGCAGCGGTGCCGCCCAACATCATGTTGCAGTCGGCAGTCACGCGACTGGTCGAGCAGAAAGAACAGATCGATCAGCTGACCCGCAACGGCTTGCTGGCTGGCTTGTTGCCGCCTGAGTGGAGTGCATCGCCTGGCAACGAACTGCGCGCCTTTGTCGCCAGCGTGGTGCCGTTTGCCTCCGACAATGTGCGCGGTGAAACCATTGCCGCACGCGTGCCATTGAAGTTCCTGCTCGGTCATTCGCAGCGCTGGGGCAAACCAGACGTGGCCGAACCCAATTCCCTGTCGGCCTTCCTGGCCAGCGATGAGCGCGCCAACAGTGGCGTCAACGATCACGCCGAGGTCATGCTGCTGTCGCCATTGGGCCTGGGCTGGGCGCAATCCGGCCGCAGCCGTGTCGGCTTTCTACGCGCTATGGGCCTTGAATCGATGGCAGCGCGGGTGACCGCTTTGCCGTACCCGGCGCCGGAACAGCTCTCGCTCTACCAGGTCAGCAACAACGGCCTGACCGAGTTCTGGTGCGTGATGGACAAACGCCGACTGCGCGCGCTGCCAGTCCCGGCTTTGTCCTTGCCACTGTTGACTGCCTATGGCGTTGCAGCACCGCAAGGGTGGCCATCCAATTGGCCGGAACCAGCTGAAGTTGGCGCGGAGCTGGCGTTGGCACGCATGGGTAAGGGCAGTGCCGAAGTCGATCTGGTCAAGCTGGTGGACAAAATCAGACGTGACCAAGCCAACGATGCCTGGACCGGCGCCAGCCTGATGCAGCTGCACACCTGGGTGCCGCGCTGGCGGTTCTTCCTGACCTCGTTCATCGGTCTGCCGGCCGGCCTGTTGCTGCTTGCAGCATTAGCCTTGCCCGGCCGCGTGGAAGCGGCGGCGGTGGCGGCGGCATTGGGTTTTGCAGGTGGTGCGATCGCGGCCCTTGCCGCGCCGTGGATCTATGCGCGGCGCAAGCACCTGAGTTGATCGTCGGCGACGATCAACCCTCGTTCATGCGCTGCAGACCGGCATCGGCCAGGCGCGTGATCAGGCGTTCGAGTACCTGTTCTTCTTCTTCGGTGAGCGCCGACATCAGGCGCCGTTCCATCTCGATCACCATCGGCGCGATGGTCTCGTAGACCTCGAAGCCTGCGGCAGACAGCGCCAGCACCGAACGGCGACGGTCATCGCCATGGGTCTCGCGTTTGATGAAACCGCGCTCCAGCAGGCGTGCCACGGCGCGGCTGACCGCCACCTTGTCCATTGCCGTGCGCTCGGACACTTCGCTGGCCGAGGAGCCCGGATACAGCGCCAGGATGGTGATCACACGCCATTCGGGAATGGCCAGGCCATAGCGCTCGCCGTACAGCCGGGCGATGTTGCCGCTGACCCGGTTGGACAACACGCTGATGCGGTAAGGCAGGAACTGCTCAAGATCCAGCAACACGTGCGAGGCGCGGATGCTGGTGGACTTGCTGTAATCGGAAGAGCTCATGCTGCAGTGCACCTTGATGGTGGTTTCATGTGAAACTATAACCTTCGGTCCAGACCCGCTTTTTGGGCGGATCTTCCTGTTTTCATCGCCGGTACCCCGGCGACCGCCATGCTTCCGGAGGCAACTCATGAACACCCCTACTGCATCCAACGCGCCCAACCTGGGCATGCAGGTCACCACCTTTGAAAACCCGATGGGCATCGATGGTTTTGAGTTCGTCGAATTCGGCGCACCGGCGGGGCAGGCTGCCCAGCTGCACGCTTACTTCAAGAACATGGGGTTCACGGCCGTCCTCCGCCACCGGCAGCGTGCTATTACCGTCTACCGTCAAGGCGGCGTCAACTTTCTTGTGAACGAGGAGCCGAATTCGTTCGCCGCCGACTTCGCCGCCAAGCACGGCCCGAGCGCCTGCGGCTTCGCCATCCGCTTCCAGAAGCCGGCTGATGAAGTGCTGTCAGCGGCCCTGCGCAACGGTGCCGAGGAGGTCGAGCTGCTGGCTGAAACCCGCGCCGTGTCGGCGCCGGTGATCAAGGGTATCGGCGATTGCATGCTGTACCTGGTGGATCGTTACGGCGGTGCCGGAAGCATTTACGACACGGACTACGAGCCGATCGAAGGCGCCGATCAGAACCCGGTCGGCTTTGGCCTGACCTTCATCGACCACCTGACCCACAATCTGTACCTGGGCAACATGCAGCAGTGGTCGGACTACTACGAACGCCTGTTCAACTTCCGCGAGATCCGCTACTTCGACATCAAGGGCGCCAAGACCGGGCTGGTGTCCAAGGCCATGACCGCGCCGGACGGCATCGTGCGCATCCCGCTCAACGAGTCCTCCGACCCGAAGAGCCAGATCAACGAATACCTCGACGCCTACAAGGGCGAGGGCATCCAGCACATCGCCTGCTTCACCGACAACATCTACGACACCGTCGAAGCGATGCGTGCACAGGGCATTGATTTCCTGGATACGCCGGACACCTACTTCGACGTGGTCGACCTGCGCATCCCGAACAACGGCGAAGACGTCGAGCGCCTGCGCAGGAACAAGATTCTGATCGACGCCGACCCGGAAACCAAGCAGCGCAAGCTGCTGCAGATATTCACCAAGAACTGCATCGGCCCGATCTTCTTCGAGATCATCCAGCGCAAGGGCAATGAAGGGTTTGGCGAAGGCAACTTCCAGGCCTTGTTTGAAAGCATCGAGCGCGACCAGATGGATCGTGGTGTGCTGTAAGCGCTGAAGCACCGTAAGACAAAGCCCCTCTCCCCTCGGGAGAGGGGTTGGGGTGAGGGCGAAGCTGCTAAAGATCATGAAAGGCGCAAGGAGGCCGCTTCATGAGCTATTGCAGCAAACCACCATTACCCACGGTTACTCTGGGTCGTGCCCGCAGGCTTCGCCGCAATCTGACCGACGCCGAGCGCAAGCTCTGGAACAGGTTGAGGAGCGGCCAGCTAGGTGGGTTGAAGTTTCGCAGGCAACATCCGATTCCGCCGTATATCGTGGATTTTTACTGTGAGGCCAAACGGCTGGTAGTAGAGCTGGATGGCTCACAGCACAATGAAGACGTCGATCGCATGCGCACTCGTTTCCTGGAACAGCAAGGTTTGACCGTATTGCGCTTCTGGGACAACGATGTACTGCTGCAGGTGGATGCGGTGCTGGAAGCCATTTTGATGATGGCTGAAAGCCTTACCCTCACCCCAACCCCTCTCCCGGAGGGAGAGGGGCTTTAAGCGGCAATGCTTTAGCTTTTACCCTCACCCCAACCCCTCTCCCGGAGGGAGAGGGGCTTTAAGTGCAACAACACAGGCAGGTTCGTGATGGTCAGCAACGCTTATCAATCCGGCTTCGGCAATGAGTTCGCCACCGAGGCTGTGCCCGGCACCTTGCCGGTGGGTCGCAATTCGCCGCAGCAGGTGGCACACGGGCTGTATGCCGAGCAGCTGACCGGCACCGCCTTCACCGCGCCGCGCGGCAGCAACCGCCGCAGCTGGCTGTACCGCATCCGCCCGGCGGCGATGCACGGTGAGTTCACCCCGTTCGCGCAGCCGCGCCTGCACAGCGATTTCAGCCATGCGGCCGCTTCGCCCAACCAGTTGCGCTGGGACCCGCTGCCGCTGCCCACCACGCCCACCGATTTCGTCGAGGGCCTGTACACCATGGGCGGCAACGGCTCGGCCGAAGCCCACAGTGGCGCCGGCATCCATCTGTACGCCGCCAATGCCGACATGCGCGGCCGCTACTTCTACAACGCCGATGGCGAGCTGCTGATCGTGCCGCAGCTCGGCCGCCTGCGCCTGCGTACCGAGCTGGGCGTGATCGAGATCGAGCCGCAGCAGATCGCGGTGATCCCGCGCGGCGTGCGCTTCGCGGTCGAACTGCCGGACGGGCAGGCACGTGGCTACGTCTGTGAAAACTTCGGTGCGCTGTTGAAGCTGCCCGACCTGGGCCCGATCGGCAGCAATGGCCTGGCCAACCCGCGCGACTTCGAAACCCCGGTCGCCGCCTACGAAAACCTCGACGGCCAGTTCGAGCTGGTCGCCAAGTTCCAGGGTCGCCTGTGGCGTGCCGATATCGGTCACTCTCCCCTGGACGTGGTCGGCTGGCATGGCAACTACGCGCCGTACCGCTACGACCTGCGTCACTTCAACACCATCGGCTCGATCAGCTACGACCACCCGGACCCGTCGATCTTCCTGGTGCTGCATTCGGCCAGCGATACCCCGGGCACCAGCAACCTGGATTTCGTGATCTTCCCACCGCGCTGGCTGGTGGCGCAGAACACCTTCCGCCCGCCGTGGTTCCACCGCAACATCGCCAGCGAGTTCATGGGCCTGATCCACGGCGCCTACGACGCCAAGGCCGAGGGCTTCGTACCGGGCGGTGCCTCGATGCACAACTGCATGACCGGCCACGGCCCGGATGCGGCTACCTTCGACAAGGCCTCGCAGGCCGATCTGTCCAAGCCAGACGTCATCACCGACACCATGGCCTTCATGTTCGAAACCCGTGGCGTGATCTGCCCGACCGAGCAAGCGATGGATGCGTCGCACCGCCAGCGCGGCTACCAGGCCTGCTGGAGTGGGCTGCGCAACAACTTCACGCCGCCCAAGGGGTGATTCACGCTGGCAGCGGTGCTGGTTGCAGTACCGCTGCCAGATGCGTTTCCGGCAGCACTTCCTGCAGGCGCCCACGCACGCGCTGGGTGTAGCCGTCGGAGGTCATTGCCGGCAAATGGCTCAGTGCCAGCTTCAGCGCCTGCACGGTATCGCCTTCCTCGCGCGTTGCCTGCAGCAGCTTGTGCAGCTGCGCCGCGGTGGGATTGCGCTGCAGGGCCAGGATATCCAGCACATAGATGCGCGCTGCGACCATCGAGCGGCGCCGCTCCACGGGTGTGTGCGGCGTGGCCGCGGCGTCGACAGGCGGCTTCACAGCCGGACTTGTAGCGGGCGCTGCGGGCGGGGACTCCACCTGCAGGTAGCCATCGCGCTGCAACTGCGCGATCAGCTCGGGGACGTCGTTGCCGAGCATGCCGCTCAGTTCGGCAAGGCTGCGTTTGCCATCGCACAGGATCAAGGCCCGCCGCTGGCGCAGGTCCAGCGCGGCGCGGTGCGTCTGCAGCACGGTGTGGCCAAGTTCGGTCTTGTGCGGTTGCATGGGCGGTGGGCACGGGCGACGTAGGCGCCCAGCCTGTCGCCGGCAAGTGAAACCACGATGACAAGACTGTCTTCGCGCTGGCCGGGCACGGTTGCCGCTAGACTCGGTCGCGAACCCGCCCGGAGCCGCTGCATGAAGCGCCTTGCCTTGCCGATGTCCCTGTTTGCCGTGCTGCTGGTGGCTTGCCAGCGCACGCCACCGGCCGCGCCGGCAGCTGCCGAGCCTGCTGCAGCGCCGCTGCCGGCCAATCCCACGCCTGCGGCAAGCAGCGTTGCCGACTGGCAGGGCTATGGTGCAGCACAACTCGGCATCGATGCCGAGCAGCTGCGCACGGTATGGACGGGCGACCTGCAGGGCGATGCCGCGGCCGATGGCGGCTGCTACTACCTGTCGCCGGCCGCGCACAGTGAGGGCGGGCCGTTCTTCATGCTGGAAGGCGGCAAGTTCGTCCGCTACGACGTGCGCGGTGGCGATACCGCAGCGCCCGGTGGCGGCAGGATCGGCATGGATCTGGCCCAGCTGCAGGCGCTTTATCCGCAGGCCGAGCCGCCGCAGCCGCACAAGTATGTCGATGCCGGCAAGGTGCTGCGGGTGCCGGCAACGGATGGCAGCCAGGGCGTGCTGGTGTTCGAGCTGGGCGCCGACGGCAAGGTCACGCTCTGGCGCGTAGGCCTGCCGCCGCAGGTGGATTACGTGGAAGGCTGCGGCTGATACCCTGCTGCGGCCATAGGCGGTAGCGCGGGTATGCTCCCGGCGCCGCCGTCATCACTGCAGGGGAGGGAGGCGCAATGTTCGAAGCTATCGCATGGTTTGTCCTGGGACTGGTGCTGCTGGCCCTGGGCGGTGATTCCATCGTCAAGGCAGCCTCTGGCCTGGCCCAGCGCTTCGGTGCCTCGCCCTTTGTCGCTGGCTTGTTGCTGGTGGCTTTCGGTACTTCCTTGCCTGAGCTGGTGGTCAATGCACGCGCCTTCGCCGTCGGTGCGCAGGAGTTGGCGCTGGGCAATGCGGTTGGCAGCAATATCGTCAATGTCGGCCTGACCCTGGGCCTGGCTGCGTTGGCTTTCCCGCTGGTAGTGCGCACGCGCCTGCTGTCGCCGCTGCTGGTGCTGCTGGCGGTGGCGACGCTGGCCTTGATCGTGTTCGGACTGGATGGGGCAATCAGCCGCATCGAAGGCATCGTGTTGCTGCTGGGCTTCGTCGGCGTGCTGGCCTTCCTGCTGAAGCGTGCACGACATGAGCCGGCCGCGCTGCAGGAAAGCATCATCAATTACGCCACTACCCGCACGCTGCTCGGACTCAACATCATTCGTCTCATCATCGCTGCGGTGGTGCTGTACTACGGCGCGCGTTTCGTGGTGCAGGCAGCACCGGTGATCGGCGCTGGCTGGGGCATGTCGCCATTGCTGGCGGGTTTGTTGCCGGTGGCCATTGGCACGGCGTTGCCGGAGGTCGCTGCGGCCATTGCTGCTGCACGGCGCGGACAGGGCGATATGGTGGTCGGCCACGTGATCGGCTCCAGCCTGTTCAATGTGCTGGTGGTGATAGGCGGCATGGCGGCACTGCGGCCGCTGCCGCTGCCGGCCTCGTTCGTGCGCCTGGAGCTGCCGGCCGCTATCGTGTTCGTGCTGATGCTGTACCCGATGCTGCGCGGCGACCTGAAGATCAGCCGCGGCGAAGGCGCGGTGCTGTTCGTCGCGTTCCTGGCGTGGATAGGCCTGGAGCTGGCGCTGTTTGCCGTGTAGGAGCGGCGTAAGCCGCGAAGCTGGTGAAAGCCAAGACGCCGGATTGATTGCAATCACGAACCATGTCGCCGTTGCTGTTGCAGTGGCTTCGCGGCTTGCGCCGCTCCTACAGGTACAGCGGCGCTGTCTCTTGTACTCATCGCCGGTGCTGGGCTTGAATCAATGTTTCTGGGCTGACAAGGAGTCGAGCATGCGTAGTCTGTTGTTGATGTCGGTTCTATCAATGGGCTTGGTGGGATGTGCACATGTTGAACGAAGCACGGCATGGGTGGACCCGGCCATGGCGGTGCAGCTGGCTGCTGCGGCCGGTCCGCAGCGCGGGGTGGACGGCGTGTTTGCGCTGATCGTGCGTGCCAGTGGCAATGCCGATGGCAGGCTGTACTTGAACTCCCAATCGGACTACCGCGATCCGCGCAATCTCAGTATCAGCATCGGGCCAGATGCGCTTCAGGAATTGGTGGCGCTGTATGGCGCCGATCCAGGCGCAGCCTTGAAGGGGCGCGCGATCCTGGTGCAGGGTACGGCGCGGATGGTGCGCATCGCATTCGTTGCCGATGGCACGCGCGTCAGCGACAAGTACTACTACCAGACCCACGTGCAGGTTGATGACGCCGCGCAGCTGCGGTTGCGCTGAGGTATTGCCGGTAGTGCCGAGCCATGCTCGTCAGAGGCGTTCCCAGTATTCCCGCCCTGTAGTGCCGAGCCATGCTCGGCTGGAGCCTTACCGGGAAAGCCTCTGCCGAGCATGGCTCGGCACTACC
>NZ_JBRREH010000128.1:0-9509 GCF_056760175.1 Stenotrophomonas sp. STEN021
GGGGGGGTCTCCCCCCCCCCCCGCCCTCCCCGCCGCCCCCGCAGCCCCCCCCCCGACCCCCGCTCCAGCCCCACACCCCCCCCCCCCCCCCCCCCCCCCCCCCCCCCCACTACACAGGTGAAGCCTTAACGACAACGGGCAGCCATTGGCTGCCCGTGCGGTACATCTGTAATGCGGGGACGCTCAGTAACGCAGCAGCGCCGAGCCCCAGGTGAAACCGCCACCGAAGGCTTCCAGCAGCAGCAACTGACCACGCTCGACGCGACCGGAACGGATCGCAGCGTCCAGCGCCAGCGGCACCGAGCCGGACGAGGTGTTGCCGTGCTTGTCGACGGTGACCACCACGCGATCCATCGGCATTTCCAGGCGCTTGGCCGTGGCTTCGATGATGCGCAGGTTGGCCTGGTGCGGAATCAGCCAATCCAGGTCGGACTTGTCCAAGCCGTTGGCCTGCAGGGTCTCATCAACAACCGAGTCCAGCGCCTTGACGGCGTACTTGAACACGTCATTGCCCTTCATGTTGATCTTGCCCGGCTTGTCGAAGCCAACCGACACGCCAACCGGATCCCACAGCAGCTCCTTCTTGCTGCCGTCGGCATGCAGATGGGTGCTGAGGATGCCGGTGTCTTCGTCGGCCTTGAGCACGACGGCGCCCGCGCCATCGCCGAACAACACGCAGGTGGTGCGGTCGGTCCAGTCAACGATACGGGTCAGGGTTTCCGCACCGATGACCAAGACGTGCTTGGCATCACCGCTGCGAATGAATTTGTCAGCCACGCTCAGGGCGAAAAGGAAGCCCGAACATGCCGCATTGACGTCAAACGCCGCCGAGCCGGTCGCGCCGAGGCGGGCCTGGATCAAGCAAGCGGTAGACGGGAAGATAAGATCCGGCGTGGTGGTACCCACGATGATCATGTCCAGCTGCGAGGCCTCAATGCCGGCAGCTTCCAGCGCGCGCGTGGCGGCGTGGTAGCCCAGGTCACTGGTGGTCTCGTCGTCGGCAGCGATGTGCCGCTCACGGATACCCGTGCGCGACTCGATCCACTCGTTGGTCGTCTCGACGATCTTGGTCAGATCATCGTTGGTCAACACTTTCTCGGGCAAATAACTACCAGTGCCCGCGATCCTCGAGTAGATCCGCTTGCTCATGCTGTTTCCTATTGCGCGAAGCCGCCCGTAGGCGGCCCCGGAAGAATCGGTGCAACAACCGCCACGCTCAGGTGGCGGCAGCCGTCACAAATCAATCTTCTTCGACGACCAGGGTCGACTTGGTCGTGATCACCTTCTTGCCGCGGTAGAAACCGTCAGCAGTGATGTGGTGACGCAGGTGCACTTCACCGGTGGTCGGATCGGTGGACAGCTGCTTTGCGCTCAGGGCGTCGTGGGCACGACGCATGCCGCGGCGGGACGGGGTAACACGGGATTTCTGCACAGCCATGGGATTGCTCCAAACTCGGTTTCGTTTGCTTCGTCGTTTAATTGCACAGGACGCCAGCGTCCAGCACTACTCGCTTTCGCCGCAGCCGCCGACGATTACCGGCCGCAATTATTTCTTCAGCGCCGCCAATGCCGCAAAGGGATTGGCCTTGCTCAATTCTTCTTCGGTCGCGCTGAAGTCACGTTCGACTGCCTCGCTTCCAGGCGCCAGCGCTACCACCGGCACCGCCAACACCAACTCGTCTTCCACCAGGTCCAGCGGACGCAGGCTGCCGTCTTCGGGCACCAGCATCGCTTCGTATTCCTCTGGAAGCGCAGATTCTTCTTCTTCGTCCTTGATCAAGCCCAAGCGCTGCTTGATCGACACCGGCAGCAGGAAACGCTGCATGGTGCGCTGGCAGATCAAGGGCAGCTCGGTATCGATGGTCAGATCGACATACGACACCTGCAAGATGTTGTCTCGATCGAACTCCAGTGAATACGTGCACTGGCCTTCGGTATCGGCAACCAGACCCTGCAAGCGGGTCAATTCGGACAAAGGCACCTGGCCATCAAAGCGCCTGCGCGCAATGACCATCCGCCAAGCATCCAGCAATTCGGGTACGTTCGCGGACATAAGCTGCAGAATGTTAAGGAGTAGCCACGCCGCTGTCAAATCCATAGCGACGGAAACATTGTCAGACCGGTGGCGGCGCAGCAGACTGGCCGTCCCGAGCTGCGTATTTTTACACATGAAGCCCCTGATTCTCGCCTCCACCTCACGATATCGCGCTGAATTGCTTAACCGGCTCAGGATTCCGTTCAGTTCAGCCGCGCCGGATGTGGACGAAACCCCGCTCCCCGGCGAGCCGCCGGCCGCCCTGGCGCGGCGCCTGGCGGCGGCCAAGGCCGAAATCGTGGCCCACCAGCAGCCCGGCAGTTGGGCCATCGGCTCGGATCAGGTCGCCGAGCTGAATGGGCAGCCACTGGGCAAACCCGGCACCCGCGAGGGCGCCATTGCGCAGCTGGCGGCGATGTCCGGCCATGAGGTGCTGTTCCACACGGCGGTCTGCGTGAGCGATGGCATTGCCCAGCATCAGGCCATCGATCTCACCCGCGTGCGCTTCAGGACGCTGCAGATGACCGAGATCGAACGTTACATCGATGCCGAACAGCCCCTGGATTGCGCTGGCAGCTTCAAATGCGAAGGCCTGGGCATCACGTTGTTCGAAGCCATCGACAACAGCGACCCCACCGCGCTGATCGGCCTGCCCCTGATAAAGACCGCTCAGCTGCTGCGCCAGGCTGGCTACGAACTGCCCTAGCCTGCCGCTTCAGCGTAGCTCCGGCAAGCGCAGCGCGCCCGGGCACCAACGGTCTTTCAGGCTTTCCGCCAACTGCCCGGGCGCGCTGCGCCTACCCGGGCCACAACGCCGTCGCGAGCCATCATTGGCAGCAAACGGCGCTACTGGACCTCGAACGGCTGCTCGGCCCAGGTTTCGACACTGCCGTCATTGCCATGCAGGCGCAGGCCCAGCCAGTGTGTTCCCGGCTTCAGGCCAGAGGTATCCACGCGTGCGTCGAAGCCAATCTCCGGATGCTGTGGATCAGTGGATATTTTCCAGAACGGGCGCACGTCGTAGGTGCGACCGTAAACGGCATCACCCACGCTGCGGCCATCCAGCAGCAGTTCAACCCGCGACAGCCCCGCGCCATCCTTGAAGGCCCAGCCACTTATTTCCAGCGCGCGCCCCACAGCCTGACCCGCCAGCGGGGTTTCCACCCATGCCATTGCCGGCGTCACACAGGGGCCCTGCTGCTTTTCAGCCGGCAAGCGGAACAACAGGAAACGCTGGAAGCCATGATCAAGCGAGACCACCCGCGGCGGCGGCAAGGGCCCTACCAGCGCACAAACCTTGTGATAACGCTCCAATAGATCACGGTAACGCTGGTCACCCGGCGCCAACACCAACAGCACCGGCGTAGAGCGGTTGCCGTCACTGATCAGCTTCCACAACGCCAATTGCGCGGTGCGCCCGTGATGGTCATTGAGCTCGTGCGGGAGCACCTTGATCGCCGGATCATTGAGGCGAAAACCCAGCTCCGCGCCCACCTTGAAGTTGTCCGCCAGCAACTCGGTGCCTTCCGGCATCTGCGAGAGCTCGTCACGCACGCCTTCGGCCAACTGCTGCCAGCCTGCGAAATTGCGCGGGTAGTACTTGCTGCCCGCCAAGTGCTCACGCAACCCGGGCGACGCGGCAACCAGGTAATAGCTCATCGCCAGCAGCAGGCCCAGCGAGGTGAGCACCCACAGCGCACGCCGCCAGGGACGCGGCCAATGATTGAGCAATGCCGGTACGCAGACCAGCAATGCCAGATAACCCGGCAGCGGCCAATGGAAGCTGATCCGCTCCGAATCGGTGAAGAACCCCAGCGCGAAGATCAGCAAGGTGGAGGTGGCGCCAACCAGGGCGAAATAGCGCCACTGCAGGTGGTGGAAGCCGCCTTGCACATTGCGTAGGCCCTTGCCCGCCACCACCGCCATCGCCACGAACAACAAGGGCGTCACCAGCAGCGGCTGGATCACCAGGAACAGCAAGCCTTCCGGCTGGAACGCCCATGGATGGCGCTCAACCAACTGGAACTTGAGCCCTGCATCCTGATTGTCCAGATTCCATGCCAACAGCGGCGCCCACGCGGCCACCCCCACTGACAACGCGATCCACACGCGCGGATCGCGCAATACCTTGCGGCCTTCTGGCAACACCAGCAGCGCAATGAAACCCACACCAATCACGCCAATGAAACGGTAGTGACTCAGCGCGCCGATCAACAGGCCGCAGGCCAGCAACAAGGCGCCACCAGCACCCACGCCACGCAACAGGCGCGCACCGGCATCCAGGCAGAGCAACGCAGCGATCGCCATGGGTACGTCCGGCACCGCGAGGATGCCCAGCGTCGCCGACAACGGCATCAACAATGCCAATGAGCCCGCGCGCCAGCCCATGCGCGTGCCGAACCAGCGCGTGCAGATGGCAGCAACCATCCACGGCAACGCTGCGCCCATGATCAGGAACGGCAGCCGCACACCCAGGCGGTGATCGCCGGCAACCTCGACGCCCAGCCGTGTCAACCAGGCGGTCAGGCCGGGCAGGTCCGAATAGGCTGCAGCCAGATGCTGGCCTTCCTGCCAATAGAACGCTTCGTCCACGAACAATGGAAGTTGCGAGGCCAACAGCACCTTGGCCGTGGTGACCAGCACCCACAACACAAGGAACGTCACGTATGCGCGTTGCTCACCCCTGATTGCCACGTACACTTCCTTCAGCCCAAGTATCGAGACGACCATGACAATGGCGCCGCCCGGAATGCTAACCGAAGTAACACTACAGTCCCTATCGGCAGCGCAACAGCAGGTCAATTCCCTGTTGCTGGGCAAGGCGCAGGAAGTGCGGATGGCCTTTGTCGCATTGCTGTCCGGAGGGCATCTGCTGATCGAGGACTTGCCCGGGCTTGGCAAGACCACCTTGGCCCATGCCATGGCCTCCAGCCTCGGCCTGCAGTTCCAGCGCGTGCAGTTCACCTCCGACCTGCTGCCTGCCGATGTGCTCGGCATCTCGGTTTACGAAGCGCATAGCCGCAGCTTCCAGTTCCATCCCGGCCCGGTGTTCTGCAACCTGTTGCTGGCTGATGAAATCAACCGCGCACCACCGCGCACGCAGAGCGCCCTGCTGGAAGCGATGGCCGAGCAGCAGGTGACGCTGGATGGCGTGACCCACCGGTTGCCGGATCCCTTCTTCGTGATTGCCACGCAGAATCCGGTGGACATGTCCGGCACCTTCCCGCTGCCAGACTCACAACTGGATCGCTTCCTGCTGCGCCTGACCCTGGGCTATCCCAATGCCGACGCCGAGCGCGCCCTGCTGGCCGGCGAAGACCGCCGCGAGCTTATCGCACGGGTTACGCCGTGCCTGTCAGAGCAGGACATCCGCCTGCTGCGCGACGCCGTTGGCCAGGTACACGCCAGTGACGCCTTGATTGATTACGTGCAGGCCTTGATCAGCCGTAGCCGGCAGCATCCGGGCGTGCGTGTCGGCCTGTCGCCACGCGCCGGCATCGCCCTGCTGCGCGCAGCCAAGGCTCACGCGCTGCTGCTTGGTCGCCGCCATGTGATCCCGGAAGACGTGCAAGCCTTGTTCATCGCCGTCGCCGGACATCGCCTGGTCGGCGAGGCCGAAGCCTCATCCGGCCCGACCCTGGCCCGCACCCTCCTGCACAGCGTGCAGGTGGATTGAGGTGCTGGCAGCACTGCGGCAACGCCTGCAATCCCTGCAGTTCCTGGCCCGCCCACGGCAGCCGGAACAACTGCCAGCACAGCTGGATAGACGCCGCATCTACGTGCTGCCGACCGGCTTCGGTCTGTTCCTGGCCGCCTTGCTTGCGGTAATGCTGCTCGGCGCCTTGAACTACAACAACAACCCGGCACTGCTGTTGGCGCTGGTGTTGGGCGCAACCGCACTGGCCAGTGCCGTGCAGGCGCACCTGCAGCTCTCGGGCCTGCGCCTGCAAGCCGTCTCCGCCGACCCGGTGGCCGCCGGCAATCCGATTCGCCTGCGCCTGGCGCTTGCGCGCAGCGACCGCCGCCCTCGTCGCGCCCTGCAGCTGAACTATCAACAGGCCAGGACTCACCTCAATCTGGAGCAGGACAGCCAGGCCGAAGCCGACCTCTGGCTGCCCACGGATCAACGCGGCTGGCTGGACCTGTCGCGTATCCGCATAGACACCACCCAACCGCTGGGCCTGGTCCGGGCCTGGGCCTGGTTCTGGCCGGACTCCGCGCTACTGGTTTATCCCGCCCCGGAACCCAATGCGCCGCCGCTGCCGGATGCGGACAGCGCCTCCACCCGCACCCGCGTGCATCCACAAGGCGAAGAACTGCAGCAGATGCGTCCCTACCGCAGCGGCGACGCCCGCCGCAGCATCGTCTGGAAGCACTCGGCGCGGCGCGACGAACTGCTGGTGCGCGAGTACGAACGCCCTTACGGCGCCGAGTTGGTACTGGATTGGCAGCAATTGCGTGCCCTGCCCCACGAACACCGCATCTCGCGCCTTGCACGCTGGGTGGATGAGGCCGAGCGCGAAGGCCGCAGCTACCAACTGCGCCTGCCCGGCCAAGCAGCATTGGGCCCGGCCAGCGGCGACGCCCATCGCCACCTCTGCCTGCGCGCACTGGCGCTGCTGCCCAACGCATGAAGACGCTCCCGCCCGCGCCAAGCACCAGCAGCCGCCTATGGATCAATCTGGTCACCACGCTGTCGCTGCTGCCCTTGCTGCTGCAGTTGCCTGGCGTGCTCGCGGTGGTGTTCGGCACCACCACCGTGCTGGTGGCATTGTGGTCGTGGCGGCGCGCCATGCCCCTGTTGCTGCGCCTGCTACTGATCGGAATGATGCTGGCCTGCATCTACTGGCAGATGGGCGCCAATCCGGGCCGCGACAGTGGCTGCGCCCTGCTCGCGGCGATGCTGGCGATCAAGTCCAGCGAGCTGCGCACGCTGCGTGATGCGCGCAGCCTGATTGGCTTCAGCCTGTTTGCTCCTTTCGCCGCCTTCCTGCTCGACCAGGGGCCAAGCACCCTGCTGATGTCAGCCACCGCCGTGGTGGCGGCCCTGCTCGCACTGCAACGTCTGGCCGATGAAGAAGTGGGCATTGCCCACCTGCCAGCCCGCGCACAACTGCGCACGGTTGGCGGACTGATGTTGTTGGCGCTGCCGTTGGCCCTGTCCGCATTCTGGCTGGTGCCGCGCCTGCCGACGCCACTATGGGGCACGCCGGATCGCTCGGTATCGCGCCCGGGCCTGTCCGACAGCATGCAACCCGGTGCAATGGGCGAGCTGTTGGCAGATGACAGCCCGGCGCTGCGGGTCGAGTTCTTCGGCCCGGTACCAGCGCAGGACCAACGCTATTGGCGCGGCCCGGTATTGACGCGCTTTGATGGCCGGCGCTGGTCGCGAGTACAGAGTCAGCGGGCCGCACCACCGCCGCAGGTCAGCAACGCCGCGCTGCGCTGGGACTACCAGATCGAATACGAGCCCACCGACCAGCGCGAACTGGTCGCGCTTGATCTGCCCCTGCAAGCCCCTGCAGGCAGCCAGCTGGATGCCGACTACAGCCTTACCACAGCGCAATCACTTGCCGCACTGACCCGCTGGCGCATGCAGTCCAGCCCCGCCCTGGCGTTCCAGGCCGAGCTGCCGGCACGCCTGCGACGGCAAACCCTGCAACTGCCGGAGGGCTTCAATCCGCGCACGCTGGCTCTGGCCAGGCAGTGGCGCAGCCAAGCCGGCAGCGATGACGCAGCCTTGGTGCAACGCAGCCTGGACTGGATCCATCGCGAGTTTGCCTACACCTTGAACACCCCCTTGCCCGGCCGCCATTCCGTCGACGAATTCCTGTTCGACCAGAAGGCCGGTTACTGCGAGCACTTCAGCGCGGCATTCGTGGTGATGATGCGCGGCGCAGGCATTCCAGCGCGGGTTGTCACCGGCTATGCCGGCGGCGTGCGCAACCGCTTCGGCAACTATTGGCTGGTGCGTCGCCTTGATGCGCATGCCTGGGCCGAAGTCTGGTTGCCGCAGCGCGGCTGGGTTCGGGTTGACCCAACTGCGGCAGTCGCTCCGGAACGCATCTACGACACCCTGGAAGACCGCATCGGTGACAGCAACACCAGTGGACTGAATTTATCCGGTCGCTGGAGCAGCCTGCTGCAGTACAGCGACTTCCTGCGGCGCGGCTGGAATACCGCCGTGTTGTCCTTCAATGCCGAGCGTCAGCAGCGCCTGCTCAGCGGTATCGGCATCAAACGGTTGAGCCCCTCGCAGCTGATTGCCTTGTTTGCCGGCTTTGCCGTGCTTGCCCTGGGCTTGATGGCCTGGTTGCTGGCCCGTGGCGAGCGCCAGCGCGACCCACTGCTGCGCGCCTGGCACCGCCTGGACCGCCGCTACCAACGCCTCGGCCTGGGCCGCGAACCTTTCGAAACCGCCAGCGACTGGGCCAAGCGCGCTGACCGTGCCCGTCCCGGCAGCGACCTGCTGGCGCTCAGCCAGCGTTTCACTCAGGCACGCTACGCTGGCGTCCGATCGGATGTCGTTTCATTATTGGCGGACCTGCACAGGCACCGCCCGAAACCCGGAGTACGAACATGAAGACCCGCATCCTCCTAGTTGCCGCCGCCAGCCTGGTGCTGGCTGCCTGTGCCACGGCGCCCAAGCCGCTGCAGGGACAATTCACCCCCGTTTCACCGCGTGACGCGGTGGCGCAGAAGCAGACCGGCGCGCCGGTACGCTGGGGTGGCCGCATCATCGAAACCATCCCCGGCCAGGGCGAAACCTGCTTCCAGATGCTGGCCCGCCCGCTCAATGCCAGCGGCCGCCCGAGCACCAGTTCGAGCGATGCCAGCGACGGCCGCTTCCTGGCCTGCCGCAGTGGTTTCTATGATCCGGCGGTGTTCGAGCCAGGCCGCGACGTGACCTTCATCGGCCGCATCGATGGCTACCAGAGCACCAAGATCGGCGAATACGACTACCCGCTGCCCAAGCTTGCCGCCGACGTGGTCTACCTGTGGCCGGTGCAGCGCGAAGTGGAAGTAGTACCCGCCTACCCGTACGGCCCCTGGGGCCCGGGTTGGGGTCCCGGCTGGGGCTGGGGTTACCGCGGCTGGTGGTAACGAACTGAAAACGCCGCCCCAAGGGGCGGCGTTTTATTTTGCTTGTTATTTTGTAGGAGCGGCGTAAGCCGCGAAGCCACAGATCCTTCAAACACAGCAAGGCAAAGGCAAAGGCAAAACCAACCCCTCCCCAACCCTCCCCTTGCCTTCGGCAAAGGGAGGGGGCACAGCCCGCGCCGATCTTTATTTGTAGGAGCGGCGTAAGCCGCGAAGCTGGTTATCCATCCATCGCGAACTGCATCCCGCAATCAAGAGCGGTTTGACCGAGCCTGAGAGATCGGCCGTTGTTTTGTTGTTGTCAGCTTCGCGGCTTACGCCGCTCCTACAAATAAAGATCGGCGCGGGCTGTGCCCCCTCCCTTTGCCGAAGG
>NZ_JBRREH010000129.1:0-9337 GCF_056760175.1 Stenotrophomonas sp. STEN021
GGCCCATCCTTTTTCACGCACCCCGGGCCTCCCCCCTTTTTTCCTCTACGTTGAATTGGACTCCAACGTTGCCCGGGCGCGGGCGGGGGGGGGGCCTGGCCCGGGCGGGGGGCCACCCGCCCCGGGGCACGGTGGTCTGCATTCCCGGCCTGACCCGCAATGCAGCCGACTTCGATGCACTTGCGCAAACGCTGACCGCGGTCGGCTGGCGCGTGCTCGCGGTCGACCTGCGCGGCCGTGCGGGTTCGGCACGTGCGCCCGACCCAACCAGTTACAACCCGCGCACCTACGCCGACGACATGGTGGCGTTGCTGCGTTCGCAGAACATCGCCAAGGCCGTGTTCATCGGCACCTCGCTGGGCGTGCTGGTCACCATCACCCTGGCCTCGCGCGCACCGGAGCTGATCGCGGCAGCGGTGCTCAACGATGCCGGCCCCAAGGTGCCACGCGAAGCCTTGGCACGGATCGGCAAGTACGCCGGCAAACCTTTGCCGCCGATGGATCTGGAGCAGGCAACCGCCTACGCCGAATCCATCGGCAAGGCCGCCTTCCCGCGCTTCACTACCGACGACTGGCGGGCTATGGCGTCACGTAGTTTCCGTCAGCGCGATGACGGCCTGCTGGAACTGGACTATGACCCGGCCATCATCCGCACCACCCGGCCGTGGGTGCTGTGGCTGCTGCGGCCGGTGCTGTGGCGCGCGGTGCGCGGCCTGACGTCGCGGGTGCCTGTGCTGGTCGTGCGTGGTGCGCTGTCCGATATCCTGCCTGCCGATGTTGCCCGGCAGATGGCGGCTACGTCGCCGAACGCCAGCCTGGTCGTCGTGCCGGATGTTGGTCACGCACCGACCTTGTCCGAGCCCGAGGCGCGTGATGCGATCCTGGCCCTGCTTGGACGCCTGCCGTGAGCACTGATGAGATGACACCGAAGCTACCGGAAGCCCTGCAGGCACTGCAGCAATGGGCCGCAAGCGAACGCCTTGGCAAGTCCACCCACATCGCGCAGGCGCGCATCGACGCCTTCGCCGAGGCCACCGGTGACCACAACTGGATCCACGTTGATCCGGTCCGTGCGCAGGCCGGTTTGCCGGGTGGAACGACCATCGCGCATGGTTTCCTGCTGCTCTCGCTCACCGTCGAGGAGGACGTGGCGGCGCTGGTCGGCTTTCCCGGCATCGCCCATGTGCTGAACTACGGTTTGAACAAGGTGCGCTTTCTGGCGCCGGTACCCAGCGGCGCCGATATCCGGGTGCGCTCACGCCTGCTCTCACTGGAACCGCGCCAGCCCGGCCAATGGTTGTTGACGCAGCACAAGAGCGTGGAACTGCAGCCCGGCGGCGAGGTGGCCTTGGCCGCCGAGCAGCTGTCACTGATCGTGATCGCGCCCTGACGCATACCCGCACGGCAAGCAGCCGGCCGGCATCCAGCACGCCGGCCACGGTTCTCTCTACACTGGAGCGATGTTGACGCCCTCCATCGTCCTGTTCGCCTGCATCGCGTGGACCGTGCTGCTGTTCGGCGTCGCCCTGTGGGGTGAGCGTCAGGGTCACCGCCTCGGCAGGATCTGGCCAGCCATCTATGCGCTGTCGCTGGCCGTGCACTGCACTGCTTGGACGTATTACGGGGCCGCCTCGCAGGGCGTGCAATGGGGCTTCCCGATCCCGCCCACCTTGATCGGCATGGCACTGATCTTCGCTTTTGGCCTGCCGTTCCTCGCGCGCCTGGGCAGGCTGGCCAAGCAGCACAACAGCGCCACCATCGCCGACCTGGTGGTTGCACGGCTGCGCACCGACCAGGGATTGGGTGTGACCATTACCCTGGTTGCGCTGTTCGGCATCATTCCCTATATCGCGCTGCAGCTCAAGGCGGTGAGCCAGGGGCTCAGTGCACTGCTCGGTGACCAGTTCGCCGCCAACGGCTGGCAGCTGGACATGTCGTTCTGGTTCGCGCTGACGATGGCCGCGTTCACCATGCTGTTCGGCGCGCGCAAGGCCTCGGCCACCGAACACAATCGCGGCATCGTGGTCGCGCTGGGACTGGAGTCGCTGCTGAAGTTGGCGGCACTGCTGGCGATCGGCCTGTATGCAGCAATCTCGGTGCATCGCGCAGGCACACCGCTGCTGGAAAAGATGGCGCACCTGCCGCCACCGGCGGTGATTCCCGACTTCCTGACCATGGTCGCGCTGGGCGCGATGGCGGCGTTCACCCTGCCCCATCAGTTCCATGTCGGTGTGGTCGAGCTGCGCCAATCTTCCGATCTGAAGACCGCACGCTGGCTGTTCCCGCTCTATCTGTTGTTGATCGGTCTACCCTCGGTGCCGATGGCCTTGTCCGGTGCCGCGCAACTGCCGGCGTCGGTATCGCCGGACCTCTACGTACTGGCCTTGCCACAGGAACGCGGCCACCACCTGCTGGCGCTGCTCGCCTACCTGGGCAGTCTGAGCGCGGCCACCGGCATGATGATCCTGTCCGGGCTGACCTTGTCGATCATGCTCGGCAACCACGGCTTTGGCTCGCACCTGCTGGGCGGCATGAACAGCGGCGGCAACGATGCCGGTGCCGACCTGCGCCCGCGCGTGCTGGCATTCCGCCGCGCCGGCATCCTCGCCGTGTTCCTGATGTCGTGGCTGTACAGCCGCGCCATGAGCGGCACCGAGGCGCTCAGCGATTTCGGCCTGATGTCGTTCACCGCACTGTCGCAGCTGGCGCCGGCGGTGCTGCTTGCGGTGTATCGGCCGCGCACGCCCTCGCCTGCAATCATGGCCGGCATCGTGCTGGGTTCGCTGGTCTGGCTGTGGCTGGTGTTGCTGCCGATGGTGATCCCGGCACCCGATCCAGCAGCCGGCGGCGAAGGATTGCACTGGCTGGCGCTGTTCTCGCTGCGCATGCAGCCCGGCCACATCGCCATCAGCATGGGCGCCAGCCTGGCGGTCAACCTGGTCACCGTTGCGCTGGTGTCACGCGCGATCCGGCCATCACTGCCACTGCAGAAAGACGCCGTGGCCACAGCGTCGATGCGCAAGACCGCCGGGCGCTTCCTCGGGCCGGAGCGAGCACGGCAATTGCTGGACGGGCATGCCGGGCAGATGCTGGATGACGAGCGGGTCACTGCCATCGAGCGCGAGCTGACCGCCGTGGTCGGCGCGGGCATGGCGCGGCTGTTGGTCGAGGCTGCGCGTGACGGCGGCGCCGCGCCGCTGGATGCGGTCACCCGCGCCGTCGGTGAAGCAACCCAGGCACTACGTTTCAACCAACGCCTGCTGGAAGCCGCGTTGGAAAACATGAGCCAGGGCATCAGCGTGGTCGATGCCCAGCTGCAGCTGGTGGCCTGGAACAGCCGCTATGCCGCGCTGTTCAAGTTCCCACCCGAGTTACTGCAGGTCGGGCAGCCGATCGCCAATCTCACGGCCTGGGCCTTGGGCGAACTGAAGATCGGCGAGGCACCGGGCGACAACGTCAGCAAGGCACTGACCAGGCGCATGGCGCATATGCGTCGAGGCACACCGCATCTGTCCGAACGCATCTTCCCGGACAACACCATCGTCGAGATCCGCGGCAACCCGATGCCAGGTGGCGGCTATGTCGCCACCTTCACCGATGTCACCGCGTTCCGTATGGCAGAAGACGCACTCAAGCGCAGCAACGAGACCCTGGAGCTGCGCGTGCAGGACCGCACCGCGCGGCTGGAACAGGCCGTGCATGAAGCCGAACGTGCGAACGTCGCCAAGACCCGTTTCCTGACCGCGGTCGGCCATGACCTGATCCAACCCCTGCACGCCGCACAGCTGCTCACCGATGCGATGTCACAGCACATCGAATCCGAATTCCTCGACAGCTTCCTGCGCCAGATCCGTGGTGCATTGGACTCCACCGACGATCTGCTGTCTGGCTTGCTGGATATATCGCGATTGGAAGCCGGCGGGCTGGTCGCCGATCCACGGCCGTTCGCCTTGTCGACCGTACTTGATCCCCTGGCACAGGAATTCGCCGTGCTGGCAGCCGCGCGCGGCCTGCAGTTCCGCTACGTGCGCAGCCGCGTCTGGGTGCACAGCGATCCGCTGCTGCTGCGCCGCGTGCTGCAGAATTTCCTCGCCAACGCCATCCGCTACACCCGTAGCGGCGGCGTGCTGCTCGGCGTGCGTCGCAATGGCAACACCCTGACCATCAGCGTGCATGACAGCGGCCCAGGCATCACCCCGGAACAGCAGAGCGTCGTGTTCGAGGAATTCCATCGCGGTGACCGCAGCAATGGCCAGGGACTGGGTCTCGGGCTGGCGATTGCCCACCGTATCGCCGGCCTGCTGCATGCACCGCTCGGCCTGCACAGCATGGTCAATCGCGGTTCGGCGTTCTCCATCACGGTGGCACGCGCAAGCCCGCCGCCGGCCACACGCAATGACGCACCCTCGGGCGGCACCAGCACCATCAAGGGCACCCGCGTGCTGGTGGTCGACAACGATGCAGACGCGCTGCAGGCGATGCGGCAGCTGCTGCTGTCATGGGGTTGCGAGGTAAGCGCGTACAGCGACGCCAGCGGGATCGGCGCATCCGCACAGGAGGCGGACCTGTGGTTGTTCGACTATCACTTGGACCACGGCGACACCGGTGTGCAGCTGTGGAAGCGTTTGGACGGTGCACGCAGGCAACGGCCGACCGTGATACTCAGCGCCGATACCGGCAGCGATACGCGCGAAGCGGTGCGCGAGGTTGGGCTGTCACTGTTGAACAAGCCGTTCAAGCCACTGGCGCTGCGCTGGGCGATCAACCATCTGCTGGCTACGCGCAACACCGCCACAACGTGACCCGAAGCAGAAACCGCTGATCGACCAGCAACCACGTCGTGGATCAGGCGTCCTGCGTCTCTTCAATCTGCCGCGACGGATCGTTCAGACCCATCTCGTGCAGCACGCGGATCGCCTGCGCGCGGTTGCGTACACCGAGCCGGCCCATGATGCGGGTCATATGTGCCTTGATCGTGCGCAGCTGCACGCCAAGGCGATCGGCGATCTGTTTGTTGAGCAGCCCTTCGGCGACCAGGCTCAGCACCTTGTACTGGTGCGCGGACAAGCTGGCCAAACGCGCGGCCAGATCGGCGTCCTTGCTGAAAGGTGCAACCCGCGCCACGGTTTCGCGCAGCATCGCCGGTATCCAGCGCTCCCCATCAAGCACGGTCTGCAAGGCCTGCTGCAGATCCACCAGCCCCGAACTCTTGGGCAGGTAGCCGGCAGCGCCAAGGTCGATGGCACGGCGGATCACATGCGGCTCTTCATTGGCCGAGACGATGATGATCGCCAGCCCGGGTTGGAGGGCGCGGATCGTCGCCAGACCGGCAAGACCATGGTTGCCCGGCATGTGCAGGTCCAGCAGCATCAGGTCGATCTGCTGGCTCTCGATCGCTTCCAGCACGCTGTCCAGCGAATCGGCCTCGCTGATTTGCAGATCATCAACCGCCTCTTCGGCCGCGCGATGCAAGGCAGCACGGAACAAGGGGTGATCATCGGCGATAAGCAGGGTCGGCATGTCCTGGCGAGGTTAGCAAATTAAGCTTGGGCCGGGCACGGGTACCTAGGTACGCTGGCATGTAAACATTGGCTTGCTAGTGTGGGGCAATGAACATCCCCCGCCCCGTTACCCTGCTTTGCGCTGCGCTGCCGCTGTTGGGCTGCGTTTCCGTCGCCCATGCCGCCAAGCCCACCGCGGGTACTGCAGCTCCAACGTTCGAGCAATGGCGCGAAACCGAGCACCGCGGCAGCGATGATCTGCTGACGGCTGGCCTGGGCCTCGATGGCCTGCGCGCCACTACCGCACCAGCATTTGCCAGCGCGGCCCAGCCGACCGCCGCGGAAGCCCGCCGTCGTGCGATCTGGAGCAGCTGGCGCGGCATCGCTGATCTGACTCCGGGTGGTGGCTTTGGCGACGTCTACGGCAACCTGCAGGCGGCACCCGGCCGGGAGTTCTCGGCCTATGCGCGCCTCCCCGGCGCACGCCAGCCGCATCGCGTGCTGGTGCAGATTCCGGACAACTTCGACCCGGCACGTCGCTGCCTGGTAACCGCAGCCTCCTCCGGCTCACGCGGCATCTACGGCGCGATCTCGGTCGCTGGCAGCTGGGGGCTGGCCCATGGCTGCGCCGTCGCCTATACCGACAAAGGCACCGGCAGCGACTACTACGACCTGGACGCCAGAAGCGGCTTCCAGGCCGACGGTACGCCTGCGACGCAGGGTGCACTTGCCTTCGCTCCGACCGATACCAAAGCGGCGCATGGCATCGCCTTCAAACACGCCCATTCCGGTGACAATCCGGAAGCAGACTGGGGCAGGCATCTGCTGCAGGCACTGCAGTTCGGCCTGCAGGCACTGGATCGCGCCTATCCGCAATCAGCACCGTTCACCCCGGCCAATACGCGCACGCTGGGCGCAGGTGTTTCCAATGGCGGTGGCGCAGTACTGCGTGCGGCGGAGATCGAGGGCGACTGGTTCGATGCGATGGTCGCAGGCGAGCCAAATGTCTCGGTGGCAGGCGCACCACCGCTCTACGACTTCGTCACCCAATCCGCACTGTTGATGCCCTGCGCGCTGCTTGCGCTGGATGACCTGCCGCAGCCGCCGGTGCAGGCACAGGCAGCGCCGGCCGGGGCACAGCGCTGCACCCTCTTGAAGTCCGCAGGACTGGTGCATGGCGACGACACCGCCGCACAGGCACAGTCGGCACGCCAGCAACTCACCGACGCAGGGCTCAGCGATGGCGCGCTGCGCGCCGGAGCGTTCTCGACCGGCTTCGACCTGTGGCGCGCAATCGCGGTGACCTATGTATCGGCTTATGGCCGCTACGGCGCGGGCGAACATCCTTGCGCTTACAGCTACTCTGCTGTTGGTGCTGACGGCAAGCCCGTTCCTGCAGCTGCCGAGCTGCGGGCAAGCTGGTGGAGCGAAGGCAGCGGCATTCCGCCCGGCAGTGGCGTGGTGCTGGTGGACGGCAATGCCGCCCAGTCAACGGAGGACCCGCTGCGCGGGCTGAACTGCCTGCGTGCACTCGGCCTGGGTGACAGCGTCGATGCCAAGCGCGTACGCGCCGGCATCGCCGACGCTGCCGCCAAGGCGCCGCGTCGCGGTCTGCCGGTCGTGGTCATCCACGGCGCCGACGACGGGCTGGTACCGATCAGCATGACCAGTGACCGCTACGTACCGCTCGCTCGCAAGGCTGGCGCGCAGATCGCCTATTGGCGGGTAAGCAACGGCCAGCATTTCGATTCGCTGCTGGCCTTCCCGGACTACCGCAAGCGCTATGTGCCCTTGCTGCCTTACATGTTCGCGGCAATGGACCAGGTATGGGATCACCTCGAAGATCCCACGCACGCCCTTCCACAGGATGCGCTGATCCAGCCAATGCCACGTGCGGAAGCGCCATTGCAGCGCGCACAGCTGTCCATTCCCGCCACCTCTGGTCGCTGACGCACTGCCAATCAGGATATTCAGATGTCATTCGCTACAAGCTCAGACCAAGCCGAATCCAGCGCCTACGCCTATCCGCTACTGATCAAGCAGCTGCTGCATACACCGCTGGCGGTGAATCCCGATCAGGAAATCGTCTACGGCGACAGGGTCCGCTTCGACTACCGCACGCTGCAGGCGCGTATCGGCCAACTGGCCGGACTGCTGACGTCACTGGGCGTGAAGCCCGGCGACACCGTGGCAGTGATGGACTGGGACAGCAACCGCTATCTGGAAAGCTACTTCGCGGTGCCGATGATCGGCGCGGTGCTGATGACGGTGAACATCCGCCTGGCCCCGGAGCAGATCGCCTATACCCTGAACCACAGCGGCGCGCGGGTGATCCTGGCCAACCGCGAGTTCTTGCCGGTGCTGGAGAGCATTGAAGAGCAGCTGCCGGACCTGCGCACGCGGGTGCTGCTGGACGATGAAGCAGGCCCGCTGCCCGCCGGCTTCGCCACCGAGTACGAAGCAGGCCTGCGCGGCGCCGAGCCAGTCCGCAACTTCCCGGACTTCGACGAGAACACCCGCGCCACCATGTTCTATACGACCGGCACCACCGGTCTACCCAAGGGCGTGTTCTTCAGCCATCGCCAGCTTGTCCTGCACTCATTGGCGGCGATGGCCGCGTTGGGCAGTGCGCCCAAGCAGGGCCGGCTGCATCGCGACGATGTCTACATGCCGATCACGCCGATGTTCCATGTGCACGCCTGGGGCATGCCGTACGTGGCCACGCTGCTGGGCATCAAGCAGGTGTATCCGGGCCGCTACCTGCCGGGCAAGCTGCTGGACCTGATCGCGCGCGAGAAAGTGACGTTCTCGCATTGCGTACCGACCATCCTGCATATGCTGCTGGGCCACCCCACTGCGGCAGATACCGATCTGCACGGCTGGAAAGTCATCATCGGCGGTGCCGCACTGCCGCGTGCCTTGGCGCAGCAGGCCTTGGCGCGCGGCATCGACATCTTCGGCGGCTACGGCATGTCCGAAACCTGCCCGCTGCTCACCCTCGCCCAGATCGATGTGGATGCCCTGGCTGGCAATGATGAAGAACTGTCGCTGCGTACCAAGGCCGGCATACCGGTACCGATGGTCGAGCTGCGCATCGTCGATGAAGACATGAACGAAGTCGCCCACGACGGCATCGCCACCGGCGAAGTGGTGGTGCGCGCGCCGTGGCTTACCCAAGGTTACCTGCACAATCCAGAGGCCTCGGAAACCTTGTGGGCCGGCGGCTACCTGCATACCGGCGACATCGGCAACATCGACAGCGGCGGCTATCTGCGCGTTACCGACCGCATCAAGGACGTGATCAAGACCGGCGGCGAATGGATTTCCTCACTCGCGCTGGAAGACATCATCGCCATGCACCCGGCGGTCAACGAGGTCGCGGTGATCGGCATTGCCGATGCCAAATGGGGCGAGCGGCCACTGCCCCTGGTGGTCAGGCACGCGGGCCGCGAGGTCAGCGAAGCCGAGATCATCGAGCTGGTCGCCGCACGCAGCCGCGCAGGCGACATTTCCCGCTACGCCATCCCGGACCGCGTCAGTTTCGTCGACGCGATAGAACGCACCAGCGTCGGCAAGATCAACAAGAAGAAGCTGCGCAGCCTGCATGACCTGCCGATGGGCCCCGCCCGCGGCTGATGCGCAAGCTGGCAATTGCCTGCTTTTGTAGGCGCGGCGTCACCCGCGAAGCTCGTGATCCTTCCGATTGCAGGCATGTCGACAACTTCATTACTGCCGGCTTGGCGGGGGGCCGCGCGCCGCACAAAAAAACCCCCTGCACCGGGTGTGGGTCGGGGGCCCGGTGGCGAGAGGGGGTCCAACGCACACCGTGGGCCCCC
>NZ_JBRREH010000130.1:0-9140 GCF_056760175.1 Stenotrophomonas sp. STEN021
CCCCCCCCCCCCCCCCCCCCCCCCCCCCCCCCCCCCCCCCCCCCCCCCCCCCCCCCCCCCCCCCCCCCCCCCCCCCCCCCCCCCCCCCCCACTACCGGTGTGGCGGCAACCACCCGGCCAACACCGCCGCATCAAACGGCCACGCCAATTCCCTGCCGGCCGCATCCCGCAACACCGGCACGCGCGCGCCATACCTCGCCTCCAGCGCCGCATCGTCATCGATGAACACACTCTCGAATTCCGGCGCCCGCGCCTGCGCCAGCACCGCCAGTGCCAGGTCGCATAGATGGCAATCATCACGTTGGTACAGGGTCAATCCCACTCGTCACCTGCGCTAGGAATGCTGCGCTGCAGACATGGCCTGCAGCAATGAACCCGTAGAATAGCGGCCATCTCAACGCAGTACGCAGAATAAGCATGTCCGTCAGTACGTTCGACCTGTTCAAGATCGGCATCGGCCCGAGTTCATCACATACCGTCGGCCCGATGCGCGCGGCCGAGCGCTTCGTCCACCGCTGGCTGCTGGATCCGGGACAGCTGGACAACACCGTGCGCATCCGCGCCGAGGTGTTCGGTTCGCTGGCCCTGACCGGCCGCGGCCACGGTACCGACAAGGCGGTATTGCTGGGCCTGGAAGGCAATCGCCCCAACGAGATCGACCCGGACATCATCCCGGCTACGCTGGAACGCATCCGCAGCAGCAAGCGCATCAAGTTGATGGGCCAGCGCGAGATCGCCTTCGACGAGAAGCGCGACCTGGCCCTGAACAAGCGCCAGAAGCTGCCGTACCACACCAACGGCATGCGCTTCACCGCCTACGATGCCGACGACCAGATCATCGCCACCCGTGATTACTACTCGGTCGGCGGTGGCTTCGTGGTGAATGAAGACGACGCCGCCGATGACCGCATCGTGCCGGACCAGACGCCGATCCCCTACCCGTTCAAGAGCGGTGATGAACTGCTGGCGCAGGCAGCGCGCAGCGGCCTGAGCATCGCCCAGATGATGTACGAGAACGAGAAGTGCTGGCGCAGCGAGGAAGAGATCCGCGCCGGCCTGCGCGAGATCTGGGACGCGATGCAGTCCTGCGTGACCCGCGGCATCCGCTCCGAAGGCACCTTGCCGGGTGGCCTGCATGTCAGCCGTCGTGCGCCCACCCTGTACCGCGAGCTGTCCTCGCGCCCCGAGGCCGCCATGCGCGACCCGCTGACCACGTTGGACTGGGTCAATCTGTACGCTTTGGCGGTCAACGAAGAAAACGCTGCCGGTGGCCGCGTGGTCACCGCGCCCACCAACGGCGCAGCCGGCATCATTCCGTCAGTACTGCATTACTACGACCGTTTCTGCCCGGGCAGCAACGAGCAGGGCGTGTTCAACTTCCTGTTGACCGCTGCCGCCATCGGCATCCTGTACAAGGAAAACGCCTCGATCAGCGGCGCCGAGGTCGGTTGCCAGGGCGAAGTGGGCGTGGCCTGCTCGATGGCGGCTGGTGGCCTGATGGCAGCGCTGGGTGGCAACCCCGGCCAGATCGAGAATGCCGCCGAGATCGGCATGGAACACAACCTCGGCCTGACCTGCGACCCGATCGGCGGGCTGGTGCAGATCCCCTGCATCGAGCGCAATGCCATGGGCTCGGTGAAGGCGATCAATGCCAGCCGCATGGCGATGCGCGGCGACGGCAAGCACAAGGTCTCGCTCGACAAGGTGATCAAGACCATGCGCGACACCGGCCGCGACATGCAGGACAAGTACAAGGAAACCAGCCGTGGCGGCCTTGCCGTCAACGTCATCGAGTGCTGATCCGCGGGTAAACCGGCGCTGGCCCCGTTGGGGCTGGCGCCTGCTGGTTTTTCTGTTGCTTTGGCTGGGCACCAGCTGGCTGTGGAGCAGTTATTGGACCGCCGCGCCCGGCCAAGGCACCATCGCGACCGACGGCAGTTTCGACATTCCCATCAACATCCGCCTACAGGAACACTGGGCGTTGAATCTGGATTTCCATCCAGGCAGCTTGAGCGACCAGGAGTTCGCGCACCGCACCGCTCCGTGGAAACAAGCAACACCAGTCACCAGCGCAATCACGTTGCAGTGGCGATTGCTTGCAAGCGACGGGCAACAGCTTGCCGCCGGCACCACCCCGTTCCACGGCGTGGACAGCTGGTCGAGCGACACCGTCAGCTGCACCCAGCCCCTGCCATCAATCCCGCCCGGACGCTACCGGCTGGCAGGCCAGTTGAGCGCAGCACCGTCTGCAGCCACCGGCATGAACATGGCCGTGGCAATCAGAGCCGCCAATAGCAAGGCATGGAACAGCTGGCAGCTCGCTCTAGCCTGGTGGGCCGGGCTGCTCAACATGCTACTGGTCCTGCCCTTGGGCATCCTCCTGTTGTTGGCGTTGCTGGCCCACACGCTGTGGCGCCAACGCAGCCGTCCCCACTAACCGCAAGCAGGCATCGCCAAGTTCAGGACGAGCGCCTTCGATCTCCAACGCACGCGTGTTGCAATACTTCCGCTCGTTACACCAGAATCGCCCATCACAACGCAGCTTCAGGGGGAGCGGATGCACGGCGAAAAGGAATCCGGCGAGCAGGCACCGATACGACGTCCGCGCTCGGCCGCACGCACTGCAGTGCCCGGCAATGGCATGGCAACCCTGATCAAGCTGGTACTTGCCGCAGTAGTGCTGCTGCTGTTGGCGTACTACGCTGGCAAACGAAAGCCGGCACCGCCAGCTGCTGACACCGCCGCAATAGCATCAGATGTCGCAGCACCCGCCACTGCAGCACCCGGCGCGGGCGCTGCAGCAATGGTCATCCAGGGCGAGAAGTCCACGACGATGGCGAACATCGACGAGGCGCAGATGTCGGTGCAGGAAGGCGGCAGCGTATTGCGCATCGAAGGCAGCGTCGGCAGGAACTTCGCCACTGACATGAAGGCGCAGCTGGATGCCCATCCAAACGTACGTCGCATCGATATCACCAGCGGTGGTGGTTATGCCAATCCGGGCCTGGAAGCAGCGCGACTGATCAACCGCAACAACCTCACCGTGCGGGTTCGCTCGCACTGCGCCAGCATGTGCGTGGCACTTTGGGCTGCCGCCAACCAACGGCAGCTGGAGGCCGATGCGGTGATCGGCCTGCACCAGTGGAATCCGCAGTGCGATGCACGCCCTGACGAGGCTGAGCGCAAGGAGTGCCATTACCAGGTTCAGTTCGCTACCGAGCACAACTCGAGCTACACCGCATGGTTACGCGCTGCCGGCTTCAGCCAGCGGCTGTTGAACCTGCAGTCGCAGACTGCCTCCGAAGACATCGCGGTACTGCTTGCCCCGCAGCTCTGGGAAAACGGGGTGGACTTCACCGCTGTCGACAGCAACGGCGCGCGCATGAGCCGTGAAGCGGTTCTGCAACATCTTGCCGACAGAGCCAGGCGCGGCTGAGCACTCAGGCTGTACGCCTGCCCAGCTTCAACACGCCCTCCACGGCCAACAGCGCCACCGCCAGCCAGATCGCCATATAGGTCGGCCACTGCCCGTGGCCGACGCTCTCACCCAGCAGCAAGGCCGCCAGCATCAGCAGCACCGGCTCGACATAGGTAAGCAGGCCAAACAGGCTGAATGACAGCATCTTCGAGGCCAGCATGTAGCACATCAGTGCCAGCGCGCTGATCGCCCCCAGCAGCGGAATCAACGCGTACAAAGCTGGCTTCTGTGCCAAGGCTGCCAGCAGCTGATGCCCATCACCAATCGCGGCCCACCAGGCCACCGGCAGCAACAGCAGCAGTTCCACCCAGAATCCCCCGAGGTGACCGATGCGCAGGTGCCGGCGCAGCAGGAAGTAGGCCGGATAACCCAAGGCCACCAGCAGCATTTCCCACGACAGGCCGTGACTACCCAGCAAGGCCCAGCCCACGCCGAACGCGGCACTGGCCACGGCCAGCTTCTGCAGGACCGACAGGCGCTCGCCATAGACCACGCGGCCCAGCAGCACCATCACCAAAGGCAGCAGGAAGTAGCCCATCGACACCTGCAGCGCGCGGCCATGCAGCGGTGCCCACAGGAACAGCCATAGCTGCACTCCAACCATGCCCGCACACAGCGGCAACGCCCACCACAACCGGCGCTCAACCCGCAGGCGTCGCAGTGTATCGACGATCAGGTTCTTCTCGCCGCTCACATGCAGCATCAGCGCTATCAACGGCAGCGCGAACAACACCCGCCAGCCAAAGATCTCGGCGCCTTGCAACGGTGCCAGCTGCGGACTGGCGTAGTACATCAAACCGAACAGCAGGGAGGCTGCCAGCGAAACCAGAACACCTTTGGACACAGCACACCTGTCAGAGGAAGAAACCAGCGGCATGCGATCTGCGCGGAGTGACAACACAGGCCCAATGACGCCAACGCCGCGACATCATAAAGCCTGGAAGTTGCACCGCTACCGCCGAATGATGGGCTTGCCCGTCCGCTCCGCATCTTCGCCAATGCAGCCGATGCCGGGCCCAGCACCTCCCGGCCTGGGTCGGCAATGAGTGCAAGATGCGGCACCCCATTGGTGCGGCATCGAAGCTCAGCGACTGACGATGTTCAGCACGTCATCCAGCAACGCTGCGGCGGTCACTTCGGCGCCCGCGCCCGGCCCCTGGATCAACAGCGGCTGGCTGTTGTAGCGATCACTGTGGATGGCAACCCGGTTGTCGGTGCCACTGCCGCCAGCCAGGGCATGGCCTTGCGGCAGCGCACGCAGACCAACGCTGGCACCCTGCGCGTCCAGGCGGCCGACGAAGCACAGCTTCAGACCCTGCGCCCGTGCCTGTCGCAACTGCTCGGCCAGGGGCGCGTCAAGCAACGACAGCGCGCCGTCCACTGCATCGGCGGGCAGTACAGCCAACGCCGCCGGCACCAGTGAATCAACCTTGATCTGATCGGCCTCCAGCGGCACGCCGGCAGCGCGCGCGAGTATCAGCAGCTTGCGGCGCACATCTTCGCCGGACAGATCGATACGCGGGTCCGGCTCCGTGTAACCGGCGACTGCGGCTTCGCGCACGCAGGCCGAGAACGGCTGGCTGCCGTCGTAACGATCAAACAACCAGGCCAAGGAGCCGGACAGCACGCCTTCAATGGCATGCACGTGGTCACCACCTGCAACCAAGGCCCGAATACTGCGCAACAGCGGCAAGCCCGCACCTACCGTTGCCGCATCGCCATAGCGGGCGTTGCCGGTCGCAACCGAGGCGCCAATCTTCTGCGCGCGGGCCAGGCCAGTGCCATTGCCCAGCTTGTTGGCTGTCACCACATGAATGCCCTGCGCCAACCACAGCGCATGGTCGGCGGCGACGGTTTCACTGGCAGTGGCATCGACCACGATGTCACCAGCACGCAGGCGCCCTACTTCCTCGCGATGCACCGGCTCATCACCCTGCCGCTGCGCATCACGCGCACGCGACAGCGCCGCATGCGGCGCATCGTCACAGGCCAAGGCAATACGCGAGTTGGCCACCACGTGCAGCGTTGGCAGCGTCAACTGGCGTTGCTGCAAGGCCTGGTAACGCGCAACAAAGGCCGAGCCGACCGTACCGGTTCCCAACAACACCAGCCGCGCCTGCGGCTGTTCCAGTGGACGCAGGACCGCGCTCATGCATCCACCGTTTTTTTACAGTTGCCAGCGGCCAGCTGCGTATCGGCAATCACCTTGGCAGCGCGCTCAAGACCTGCCTGCAGGTCAGCCACCAGGTCCTCGCTGGACTCGATGCCCACCGACAAGCGCAGCAGGCACTCGCTGATGCCGGCAGCAGCGCGTGCATCCGGGCTCATTGCGGCATGAGTCATGGTTGCCGGATGCGCAACCAGGCTTTCCACACCGCCCAGCGACTCAGCCAAAGTGAAGTAATGCAGGCCATCCAGGAAGGCGCGCACGGCCGCATACGGATCTTCGCCCTGGCAGGCTGCAAGTTCAAACGACAGCATCGCGCCGAAACCCTTCTGCTGACGCGCCGCCACCGCATGGCCCGGATGCGATTCCAAACCCGGGTAATACACATTGGACACCGCATCACTTGCCGCCAGCAGCTCAACCACGGCGCGGGTGTTTTCCTGATGCACGCGCAGGCGCGCATCCAGGGTGCGCAGGCCACGCAGGGTCAGGAAGGCATCGAACGGCGAACCGGTCAGGCCCAGTGCGTTCGCCCACCACACCAGTTGCTGGTGCACCTCGGCATCGCGTGCGATCACTGCGCCGCCAACCACGTCACTGTGGCCATTGACGTACTTGGTGGTCGAATGCAGCACCACGTCGGCACCGAAGGCAATCGGTGTCTGCAGCGCTGGCGACAGGAAGGTATTGTCCACGACCACCTTGGCACCAGCCTTGTGCGCGGCATCGATGACGAAACGCAGGTCGGTGATGCGCAACAGCGGATTGGACGGGGTTTCGATCAGCACCAGCTTGGGCGACTGCGCCAACGCATCGGCCAACGAGCGCGGGTCAGTGAGGTCGGCGGTGATCAGCTCGAAGTGGCCCTTCTTGGCCAGCGCATTGAACAAGCGCCAGCTGCCGCCGTAGGCATCGTGCGGCACCACCAGGTGATCGCCCGGTTCCAGCAAGGCATTCAATACCAGGTTGATCGCGCCCATGCCGGTGGCGGTGATCACACCACCGGCGCCACCTTCCAGCTCGGCCAGTGCTTCGCCGAGCAGGTCGCGGGTCGGGTTGCCGCTGCGGGTGTAATCGTATTGGCGCTTGTTGCCGAAGCCATCAAAGCTGAAATTGGACGACAGCACGATCGGCGGCGTCACCGCACCGTAGGCGGTATCGCGATCGATGCCAGCGCGCACCGCTGCGGTGGCACGGCTGCAGGAGATATCGGAAGTGTGGGACAGGCTCATGCGGTTTCTCCAGGCAGGCGTAGGGCAGTGGCGAGGATCGCGTCAATGCGATCGGTTTCTTTGAGGAAGGCGTCATGGCCATAGGGCGAGCGCAGCACGCGCAGGCTGCCGCGCTGCCCCAGGCCTTCGACCAGCGCGACCAGGTCCGACAGCGGCACCAGCCGGTCACCTTCAACCGCGACCACCAGGGTCGGCACGCTGACGGCCGCCGGATCAACCCGGTGCAGATCGATGGACTCGGACAGGCGCAGATAGGCGTTGACGCGGGTGCGGGCCACGTACTGCGCACCGGCGGCGTCGAGGTAATCCTCGGCGGCGACACGCACACGGCCATTGACCACTTCCGGTGGCGCATCGAAGCGCTCACCAAATTCTTCCGGGGTGCGGTAGCTGAGCATGGCGAACTGACGTGCCAGCGCCAGACCGTGGCTTTCCGCACACTGCAACTGGCCCAGCGCGACCGCGCGGCGCTGCAGCGCGCGCCAGGCCGACGCATACGGGTGCGGCCGATGCGCACCACTGACCGCGATCAGTTTGTGCAGACGACGCGGATGGCGGATGGCCAGCTGCAGGCCAACCAAGGCGCCATAGGAGTAGCCGACGAAGCCGTGCAGCTGTTCGATATGCAGGGCATCGAGCAAGGCCGCGATGGCATCAGCCTGATCGGCAGTATCGATCGGCGCATCCAGCTCGCCATCGGCACCGATGAAGTCAAAACCCAGCAAGCGACGACACGCCGGATCCAGCGCGCGGCCCGTGCCGACCAGACCCTCGGCCCAGCCCTTCTCGGCGTAGCCCGCATTGGCAGCGAGATGCCGATGCGCGGAAATACCACCGGCCACCAGCACCACAGGTGCGTTGGCAGCGCCTACCAGCTCATAGCGCAGGCGCAGCACACGCTGACCTGCATGACGCATGCGCAGCTGCACCTCGACCTCGCCACGCACAGCGGCAACGCTGCTGTCGGCACGGTCGATGAGAGCGACGGGGGCAAGCTGGACTGCAGTAACGGTGGCGAAACTCATGGCGGTATCCGATAAGGAGCGGCCATCGAGCTTTCGCGGAGCTCGTGTTCGCCGTACACGCGGTACGGAACGAACCATCTTTCGGCGGACACGGAGGTCACCGCAGGATTTGGCACCAAACGCAGCCGCTTGCGCGTCCGCTGGTTGCCCCGGCTTCAAAGGGCCTGTCCCTCTGCCGGTCTCGATGGTGGCGCTACATTGCCAGCCCCTCCCCTGACTGTCAATCGCTTTATTCGCATAAAGAGATGAATAAGTTTCCAAGGCAACCAAACAGGCACAATCAGGCCCTGCCCCAAGGACATTGCACTGTGCCCCGCACCATTCCCGTACTGCTGTCGTTGGCACTGCTATGCACCTGCGGCGCCGAAGCCAGTCCAGCCAGCCGCTGGCGCGAAGGCTGGGGGCTCCCGGCTGCATCAACGCCTGCGGTTGCGGCATCCAGCTCCGACGCCTTCGCCAGCCTGCAGTTGCAGGCACGTGCAGGCGGACGCAGCGCCATGGTCAGCAACCTGACCGCTGGCCCGGTGCAGGTTCGCCTGCAGGGTGATAGCCGGGCACCTGCCGCCAGCGTGCTCGCCGCGGGAGAGCAGCGCAGCCTGTTATGGCTCGCAGATGACGGCAACCCGCTGCGCTTGTCTCTGGACGCGTTCCCAGGCGATCCGGCAGCACAGCCACAGGATCACCTTTATCTGTTGCCGCTGCGCAGTGCAGTCGTTCGGGTCAGCCAAGCCTTCGCCGGCCACTACAGCCATGGCGATGCGCAGAACCTGTACGCGGTGGATTTCCCCGTACCCGAGGGTACGCCGGTACTGGCCGCGCGCGCCGGCCAGGTGATGCAGGTGGTGGACAGCCGCGAGCAAGGCAGCCTGCTGCGTATCCTGCACAGCGACGGCAGCATGGCCCTGTACGCGCACCTGCAGGCCGGCAGCGCCAACGTACGCCCCGGGCAGAACGTGGCTGTCGGGCAAGCGATCGCCCTCTCCGGCAATACCGGCCACAGCAGCGGCCCACACCTGCATTTCGTGGTGCAGGCCAATACCGGGCTGGCGCTGCGCTCGATTCCGTTCCGCATGGGCAGCGCGCGCGGCGAACTGAAGTTTCCGCGACAGGCTCCCTGAACAGGCGGCTCCACCGGTAGTGGGGGGGGGGGGGGGGGGGGGGGGGGGGGGGGGGGCGGGGGGCCCCCCCGGGGCCGCGCGGGCGGGCCGCGCGCGGGGGGGGGCGAGGCGGGGGGCGGG
>NZ_JBRREH010000131.1:0-7713 GCF_056760175.1 Stenotrophomonas sp. STEN021
CCCCCGCCCCCCCCCGCCCCGCCCCCCCCCCCGCCCGCGCCGCGCGCCCCCGCCCCCCCCCCCCCCCCCCCCCCCCCCCCCCCCCCCCCCCACTACAGGTGGTTGTTCCTGCGCCCTTTGGCTCAGAACATCTCGCGCTGCAGGCTCAAGGTGCTCAACACCTTGCTGGATATCTCTTCAATCGAGGTGTGGGTAGTACTCAAGGTCGGGATGCGTTCCATGCGGAACATGGTCTCGGCGGCGGCGACTTCACGCTTGCAGGTCTCGAAGCTTGCGTAGCGCGAATTGGGCCTGCGCTCCTGGCGGATCTGCTGCAGGCGCTCGGGGTCGATGGTGAGCCCGAACAGTTTGTTGCGATAGGAACGCAGACGCGGTGGTAGGCGATCCTGCTCAAGATCCTCCTCGGTCAACGGGTAATTGGCCGCGCGGATGCCATAGTGCAGCGCCAGATAGATGCAGGTCGGGGTCTTGCCCGCACGCGACACCGCGACCAGCACCACATCTGCCTCGTCATAGTTCACCGCGATGCCGTCGTCGTGGCTCAGCGCGAAATTCATCGCGTTGATGCGGCGATGGTAGGTGTCGAAATCGACCATCCCGTGTGCCTGACCGACCTTGGAGTGACGCGCGGAACTGAGCTCCTGCTCCAGTGGCCCGATGAATGGGGCGAAGACATCCAGGACCAGGGCTCCGCTCTCTTCCAGGATCAAGCCGAGACTGGAATCCACGCAGGAGCTGATCACGATTGGACGCACCTGGTAGCGCTCGCCAGCGGCCCTGATGCGCGCTGCCGCCTCATGCGCCTTGTCGGCATCGTCTACGAACGACATGCGATCAGTAACGAAACTGAAGCCATTGAACTGCGTCAACAGACTGTGGCCAACGGTCTCGGCGGTGATGCCGGTGCCGTCGGAAACATAGAAAACCGGCCGGATTGCCGTCATGAAAGCTCCCTTCAGAATGTGATCCTGACCACGGGTCAAGCGTGATGACCTAGCCTGTCCAGAAAAAGACAAGCACAAGACAAAGTATTGTCACAAGCTTGTGCGGCTTCGGTGTGCACTGCATCATATTGGCTTCTTCCTACGGACGTGGCCATCCCAAGCCCGCCACGGGCGATGGCCTCAACGGAGCATCGCGCTTGAACGAGAATATCCTGTGGTTGCATGAGCTGCGCTTGGCCGATCTGGCCCGCGTAGGTGGCAAAAACTCCTCGCTTGGGGAGATGATCGGCAATCTGGCCGGTCTTGGGGTCTCCGTCCCCGGTGGTTACGCAACCACGTCCGAAGCGTTCAAGGACTTCATTGCCCACAACGACCTGTCCAAGCGCATTTTCGACAAGCTGGCCACGCTGGACGTGGAAGATGTCGCTGCCCTGACCGTTGCCGGCAAGGAAATCCGCGGCTGGGTTATCGATGCCCCGCTGCAGCCGCAGCTGGACCAGGACATCCGCGCTGCCTACGCCAAGCTGAGCGCCGAGAACGGCGGCGGCGACATCGCCGTGGCCGTGCGCTCCTCGGCAACCGCCGAAGATCTGCCGGACGCCTCGTTCGCCGGCCAGCAGGAAACCTTCCTCAACGTGACCGGTGCCGACGACGTCGTGCACAAGGTCAAGGAAGTGTTCGCCTCGCTGTACAACGACCGTGCCATCGCCTACCGCGTGCACCACGGCTTCAAGCACGAAGACGTGTTCCTGTCCGCCGGCGTGCAGCTGATGGTGCGCTCGGGCGTCGGCTCCTCCGGCGTGCTGTTCACCCTGGACACCGAGTCCGGCTTCCGCGATGTGGTGTTCGTCACCTCCTCGGTCGGCCTGGGCGAAATGGTCGTACAGGGCGCGGTCAATCCGGACGAGTTCTACGTCTACAAGCCCAGCCTGCATGCCGGCAAGCCAGCGATCCTGCGCCGCTCGCTGGGTTCCAAGGCCATCCGCATGGTCTATTCGGACGTCCCGGGCGAGCGCGTCAAGATCGAAGACACCCCGGTCGAAGTGCGCAACACCTTCTCGATCAGCGATGAGGACGTGCAGGAACTGTCGAAGCAGGCACTGGTCATCGAAAAGCATTACGGCCGCCCGATGGACATCGAGTGGGCCAAGGACGGCGTCAGCGGCAAGCTGTTCATCGTCCAGGCCCGCCCGGAAACCGTGAAGTCGCGCGCCAAGGCCACCCAGATCGAGCGCTACGCGCTGCAGGAAAAGGGTGAAGTCATTGCCGAAGGCCGTGCCGTTGGCGCCAAGATCGGCGCTGGCGTGGCCCGCGTGGTCAAGTCGCTGGACGACATGGCCCGCGTGCAGCCGGGCGACGTGCTGATTGCCGACATGACCGACCCCGACTGGGAGCCGGTGATGAAGCGCGCTTCGGCCATCGTCACCAACCGTGGTGGCCGTACCTGCCACGCCGCGATCATCGCCCGTGAGCTGGGCGTGCCGGCCGTGGTTGGCTCGGGCAATGCGACCCAGCTGATCCAGGACGGCCAGGAAGTGACGGTCAGCTGCGCCGAAGGCGACACCGGCTTCATCTACGCCGGCAAGCTGGCCTTCGACCGCAGCACCACCGATCTGGGCAACATGCCGCCGGCACCGCTGAAGATCATGATGAACGTGGCCAACCCGGAACGTGCCTTCGACTTCGGCCAGTTGCCGAACGCCGGCATCGGCCTGGCCCGCCTGGAAATGATCATCGCCAGCCACATCGGCATCCACCCGAATGCGCTGCTGGAATACGACCGCCAGGACGCTGCCACCAAGAAGAAGATCGACGAGAAGATTGCCGGCTACAAGGACCCGGTGAGCTTCTATGTTGACCGTCTGGCCGAGGGCATCGCCACCCTGACCGCCTCGGTCGCACCGAACCCGGTGATCGTGCGTCTGTCGGACTTCAAGTCCAACGAATACGCCAACCTGATCGGCGGCAACAACTACGAACCGCACGAAGAGAACCCGATGATCGGCTTCCGCGGCGCCAGCCGTTACGTCGACCCGAGCTTCTCCAAGGCGTTCGCACTGGAATGCCAGGCCGTGTTGCGCGTGCGCAACGAGATGGGCCTGGAGAACCTGTGGGTGATGATCCCATTCGTTCGCACCCTGGAAGAAGGCCGCAAGGTGGTGGAAGTGCTCGCCGCCAATGGCCTGAAGCAGGGCGAGAACGGCCTGAAGATCATCATGATGTGCGAAGTGCCGTCCAACGCACTGCTGGCCGATGAGTTCCTTGAGATCTTCGACGGCTTCTCGATCGGTTCCAACGACCTGACCCAGCTCACCCTGGGCCTGGACCGCGATTCCTCGATCGTCGCGCACCTGTTCGACGAACGTAACCCGGCAGTCAAGAAGCTGCTGTCGATGGCGATCAAGAGCGCACGTGCCAAGGGCAAGTACGTCGGCATCTGCGGCCAGGGCCCGTCCGATCACCCGGATCTGGCCGAATGGCTGATGCAGGAAGGCATCGAGTCGGTGTCGCTGAACCCGGACACCGTGGTCGACACCTGGCTGCGCCTGGCCAAGCTGAAGGCTGATAGCTGATCTGGCTGTTGATGCATGAAAACAGAACCCCGCCTTGGCGGGGTTTTGTTTGTCTGCGAGGTGGCGATGGTGTTGGCCTTTTTGTGGGAGCGGCGTAAGCCGCGAGGCTCGCAGCTCCCGACAACCCTAAAAGCCCACCCCTCCCCAACCCTCCCCTTGGCTACGCCAAAGGGAGGGAGCAGAGCCGCGAGGCTCGCAGCTCCTGACAACCCCAAAAGCCACCCCCTCCCCAACCCTCCCCTTGGCTGCGCCAAAGGGAGGGAGCAGAGCTGTAGGAGCGGCGTAAGCCGCGAAGCCACGGATCAGCCAGGTCGCGGGTATGTTGGCGAGCTAAGCAATGTCAGCTTCGCGGCTCACACCGCTCCCACAAACACGCGCTGCGGGCGGCTCACACCAACTCCGCCGCCGCAGCCACCACGTCGGCATCGCCGGGCAGCACCAGCAAGGCCGCACCAGCCAGCGGCGTATAGGTATCCACGCCGGTCACCCGGCGCAACGGCACCTGTCCATGGCCGGCTTCGACCAGGGCGGTGATAACGCCCTCGCCCACGCCGGCACTCTGGCGACCTTCGTCGAGCACGATGATGCGCTTCGCGCCCTTGGCCTGCTCTGCGATATAAGCGGCATTGAGTGGCACCAGCCAGCGCAGATCGACCACGCGTACCTTCCAGCCGTGCTGCTGCTCGATGGTCCTGGCAGCGCGCAGCGCCATTGGTACGCCGTTGCCGTAGCTGATGATCAGCAGGTCATCGTTGCCTTCGCCGTAAACCCGGCCCTCGCCCAGCGTCAGTGCCTGATCCGGTGCCGGATACGGGAACAGCCATTGGCCATCACCTGCTGCGTGCAGGTCCTTGGTCATGTACAGCGCGATCGGCTCCAGGAACACGCAGACCCGCCCGTCGACCTTGGCCAGGGCAGCAAGCGTACGCAGCATTGCCGCCGCATCATCACCGCGCGATGGGCAACCAACCACCAACCCTGGAATATCGCGGATGGCGGCAATCGAATTGTCGTTGTGGAAGTGGCCGCCAAAGCCCCTCTGATAGCCCAGCCCGGCAATGCGTATCAACATCGGATTGCGGTACTGGTCATTGGAGAAGAACTGCAGTGAGCAGGCCTCACCGCGCACCTGGTCAGCGGCATTGTGCAGGTAGGCCAGGTACTGGATCTCAGGCAACGGCAGCATGCCCATGTTGGCAAAGCCCTGGGCCATGCCCAGGATCATGGTTTCGTCCAACAAGGTATTGAATACCCGGCGCGGACCGAATGCCTTCTGCAGGCCCTTGGTGACCGTGTAGACGCCACCCTTCTGCGCCACGTCCTCGCCGAACAGCAAGGTCTCCGGGTACTTGGCGAACAGATCGTGCAGCGCCTGGTTGATCTGCACAGCAAGGTGTTTGGCCGGCTGATTCTCCGGCAAGCCAGCCTCGCTGCCGAACACCTGCAAGCGTCGTTCGCTGTAATCGGCGCGCGACGCTTCGGCCTGCACCTTGTCCGGCGTATACGGCGCCAGCGGCGCGATCACATCCTGCAGCGCGGTCAGGCGTGGGCGCTTGTCGGCGTCCTCGGCAGCGGCGAAGCAGCGCTGGCGGGTATGCTCGTACAAGGCCAGCACTTCAGCCTTGTCCATCAGCCCGGATTCCACCGCCACCTGCGCCGAACGCAGCAGCGGATCGCCAGCTTCCACCGCGCACAACTCCTCCAGCGCTCGCCACTCGATCTCGAAGTCAGTGCCGGCGTGACCCATCAGGCGCGTGGTGCGCAGATGCAGGAAGGTCGGTCGCCGTGTGCGTCGGCAATGTTCGACTGCGCGCTGTACGTCGGCGTAGCCGTTGACCAGGTCCAGGCCGTCGGCATGGAAGTAGTCCAGCCCTGGGCGATGCCGGAAGCTCTCGGCGATCCAACCTTCCGGCGTCTTCACCGAGATACCGATGCCATTGTCTTCGCAGACGAACAGGACCGGCGCTGGCAGCTTCTGGAAGCTGCTCCAGGCCGCTGCATTGAACGCTGTCTGCGCAGTGGCGTGATTGGCCGAGGCGTCGCCGAACGAGCAGATGGTGATGCTGTCATCGGGAATCGGCAGGCCCTGCCCCAGCCGCTTGCCGGCTTCGATCGCCATCGCCGTGCCCAGCGCCTTGGGCAGGTGCGAAGCGATGGTCGAGGTCTGCGGCAGCACCCACAGCGGTTTGCTGCCCCACACCTTGTGGCGACCGCCGCTGGCCGGGTCATCCTTGCTGGCCGCGAATGACAGCGCCGAGTCCATCACCGGATCCATGCCCGGCAGCTTGCGGAAACGCTCGGCCATGAAGCCACCGGAGCGGTAATGCAGGAAGGCCGGATCGGTATGCCGGGCGGCACGCGCCACCATTGCGTTACCTTCGTGGCCGGACGAGCCGATCGTGTAGAAGACCTTGTTCTGCACACGCAGCACGCGTGCCATCAGGTCCAGATGACGACTGATCAACTGCGACTCGAACAACTCACGGAAGCCTTGCGCATCCAAGGCGCTACCCGGCAAGACCGGCGCGGCCGGCTGCGGACCTTGATCCGGGCCCGGCGCCAGCGCGCTGACGAACTCGATGAAATTGGTGTCGCAGATCTCAGCGCGGTTCAAGCCCTTCATGCGGGCTGGAATAGGATTCGGTACACGAGCAAACATGCAGACAGACTCCACAGCAAACAGGTGAGACAACGGAATCAAGCATCAACAACGCGCACTCAGCCAGCGAGTATCGGCATGAAGCCGGGCTGGGCCTGCACCGCTTGCAACCAGCGCTGGATCGCCGGATACGGCGACAGGCCAATGCCACCATCCTCGGCGACAACGGTGTACGCAAACAGCGCGATATCGGCCACACCGTAGTCGGGGCCGGTAAACCAGGGATTGCCCTGCAGATGGCGCTCCATCACTCCCAGCGCATCATGGCCACGCTCACGCAGGCGCGGCAGCTCAGCGCGGCGCGGCGAATCGGCCGGCGTCCAGATGCTGATGAAGCGCGCGACGGCAATATAGGGCTCGTGGCTGTATTGCTCGAAGAACATCCACGACAAGGCCTGCGCCCGCTGCCAACCATCGCTCGGCAAGAATGGGGTGCCTTCGGCCAGCCAGAACAGGATGGCGTTGGATTCGGTCAGCACGCGTCCATCGGAACGCTGCACCAGCGGTACTTTCCCGTTCGGATTGAGGGCGAGGAATTCCGGGGTGCGGGTCTGGCCTTCGGCGCTGTTCACCTCGACCCAGTCGTAGCGCGTGCCCAGCTGTTCCAGCAGCAACCGCACCTTGTGGCAATTGCCCGACGAGGACATGCCATACACCCGCAACCCGGCACCCGAAACACTCACTGATCCGCTCCCCGCTACCGAATGGCAGACGACAGCATCCATCTGAACGGATCACGGGTGTTCCGGTAAAGCTGCGACCGCAGCAAAAACGGGATCTCAGCGCTGTGACAGCCACTGCTGCCGGGATTGACCCCACACATCCACCTCGATATCGGCGGGCGCTGGCAATCGTGCCTGCCGCAGCAAGCTTGAGCCCAACTTGCGTGCCACAGCCACCGAACTGGTATTGGCCGGCACGATGGTATGGATCACTTCCTGCCAACCCAGCGTATCGAAGGCCCAATCGACACTGGCCCGTGCCGCTTCCGGTGCGTAGCCGCGGCCCCAGAACCCGGAGCTGATGCCCCAGCCCACTTCCGTGCCCGGCCAGCCATGCGGCTGCCAAGGGCCGACCCGGCCGATCCAGCGCCCACTGCTTTTCTCGATCACGGAGAACATGGAGTAGCCCAGCAGCTGCCAACTTCCCGTGAGTGCCGCCAGGCTGCGCCAGGCCACCGAAGGCGGCTGCACACCACCGAGATGCTGCATGGTCTGCGGATCGGCACAGAACGCAGCGAAAGCGTCGAAATCCTCGGCTGCCGGCGGGCGCAACAGCAGGCGTTCGGTTTCCAGTCGCAGGTCAAAGACACTCATCGCAGTTCCTGTGTACTGACAAACAAGGACACCGAGCTTGCGCCGACCACCCCAACCGGTCAAACCGGCGGTACCCGGCTGGTAACTATTTGTGGGAGCGGCGTAAGCCGCGAAGCTGACGCTGATCGCTCCCTAAAGAGGTATTCACGCCACCTGATAGCGTGCGGGCTTGGGCGCGGACGCCGCGCCCCCCCAAACAAAAAAAAAAAAACATGCCCCGG
>NZ_JBRREH010000132.1:0-7685 GCF_056760175.1 Stenotrophomonas sp. STEN021
GCCAGAAATCCAAACAGGGTCAGCAACCACGACCCACCCATTGGTCCACTGCTCTCAGCTTCGCGGCTTACGCCGCTCCTACAAGAAACAAAAAGCAGAAGGCCGGGCATTGCCCGGCCTTCTCTGTACTTACTGGACCTCCAGGCCTTCGACCTTCTGCCGCGCCACGCAGACCTCCGGCAACCGGGTTGCCGAACGCGTCGCCACGCGCCAGTGAAGTGAATTACTGGACATCCAAGCCTTCGACCTTCTGCCACCCACGCGGCAGCAGATGCCCGCGCGTCGCCCGTGTCCCCAGATACGTCTCCAGGTCCTTGAACGACAGGTTCATGGTGCGCTGACCACTGCGCACCTGCAGGGTATTGCCCGGGCCGACCGCGACCACCGCCACCACGCGCTCGGTGGAGAGCTTGGCCTTGGGGATCTCGATGATCTTGTTGCCCTTGCCCTTGTCCAGCTCGGGCAGCTCGCTGGCCGGGATGGCGAGCATGTTGCCGGCGCTGGTGACCGCGACGATGCGGTCGGTTTCCAGGTTGGCGACCAGGGACGGGGTCAGTACCGCCGAACCGGCGGACAGGTTGAGCATCGCCTTGCCGGCCTTGTTGCGGCCGGTGAGGTTCTCGAAGCGGGTGACGAAACCATAGCCATGGGTGGACGCCAACACGAAGCGGGTGTTGTTGTCGCCGCTGGCCACGGTGACGAAGCTGCTGCCCGAAGCCGGCGAGAAGCGGCCGGTCAAAGGCTCGCCATTGCCACGTGCCGAGGGCAGGGTATGCACCGGCGTGGAATAGGCGCGGCCTTCGGTATCGAGGAAGGCCACCTGCTGCGTGCTGCGTGTACGCGCCACTGCCAGCAGACTGTCGCCGTCGCGGTAGTTCAGGGTCGAGCCATCGACATCGTGGCCCTTGGCCGCGCGTACCCAGCCCTTTTCCGACAGCACCACGGTCATCGGCTCGCTCGGAACCAGCTCGGTTTCGTCGATGGCCTGGGCGGCGCCGCGCTGCACCAGCGGCGAGCGGCGTGCGTCGCCGAACTTCTTGGCGTCGGCCAGCAGTTCGTCCTTGACCAGCTTCTTCAGCTTGGCACTGCTCTGCAGGATCGACAGGATCTTGTCACGCTCCTTGGCCAGCTCATCCTGCTCGCCACGGATCTTCATTTCTTCCAGGCGGGCAAGCTGCTTGAGCTTGGTTTCCAGGATGTACTCGGCCTGCTCTTCGCTCAGCGCGAAGCGCGCGATCAGCGCGGCCTTGGCATCGTCCTCGGTGCGGATGATGCGGATCACTTCGTCCAGGTTGAGGAAGGCAACCAGCAAGCCTTCCAACAGGTGCAGGCGACGCTCGACCTTCTGCAGGCGATGGTTGAGGCGGCGGGTGACCGTGTCCTGGCGGAAACGCAGCCATTCGCTGAGCAGCATCTTCAGGTTCTTGACCTGCGGACGGCCGTCCAGGCCGATGACGTTGAGGTTGACGCGGTAGCTGCGCTCAAGGTCGGTGATGGCGAACAGGTGGCCCATCAGCTGCTCGGCATCGACGCGGTTGGAACGCGGCATCAACACCACGCGTACCGGGTTGGCGTGGTCGGACTCGTCGCGGATGTCTTCCAGCCAGGGCAGCTTCTTGGCGCGCATCTGCGCGGCGATCTGCTCGATCACCTTGGACGGCGAGACCTGGTGTGGCAGCGCATCGATGACGATGGTGTTGCCTTCCTTCTTGAAGGTAGCGCGCGCGCGCACGCTGCCGTTGCCGGTCTCGTAGATGTTCCGCAGGTCCGACGGCGAGGTGATGATCTCGGCGGTGGTCGGGTAGTCCGGGCCCTTCACGTGCTCGCAGAGCTCGGCGACAGTGGCATCCGGCTCGTCGATCAGGCGCACCAGCGCGCTGACGATCTCATTGAGATTGTGTGGCGGTACGTCGGTGGCCATGCCCACGGCGATGCCGGTGGTGCCGTTGAGCAGCAGGTGCGGCAGGCGTGCCGGCAACCAGCTCGGCTCTTCCAAGGTGCCGTCGAAGTTCGGCGACCAGTCGGTGGTGCCCTGGCCCAGTTCGCCCAGCAACACCTCGGCAATCGGTGTCAGCTTGGATTCGGTGTATCGCATGGCTGCGAACGACTTGGGGTCGTCGCTGGAGCCGAAGTTGCCCTGGCCGTCGATCAGCGGGTAGCGGAACGAGAACGGCTGGGCCATCAGCACCAGGGCCTCGTAGCAGGCGCTGTCGCCGTGCGGGTGGTACTTGCCGATGACGTCACCGACGGTGCGGGCGGACTTCTTGGGCTTGGATGCGGCACCCAGGCCCAGTTCGCTCATCGAATAGATGATGCGGCGCTGCACCGGCTTGAGCCCGTCGCCGATGAAGGGCAGGGCGCGGTCCAGTACCACGTACATGGAGTAGTCGAGATAGGCGCGTTCAGCGTATTCGCGCAGTGGCTGCTGTTCGAAGCCATGGTAAGCGGGGCGTGCAGACTCAGTCATTGCGGGTGGGTGCTACCTGTTGTGCGGAGCCAAGGCGGGGACCGCCGGCTGCCTGATCCGTCGATTATCCGGATGGCGGCGGCGATGCCAAGCGCGGCGACTGTCCGGGTGAAGGTGGTGTCATCGATTCACTGCATATGTGTAACGGTGAATTCATTTCTTGATGAAAATATTCCATGGAATATATTTCCACTTGGAAATAAAATACCGCCGCATGAATGCTCCTTTGTCTGTACCCCCAAGCTTTGGTCTGCTGATGCGCCAGGTGGGCGACGGGCTGGTGCGCCAGCTCGACGCGACCATGGGCGAGGAAGGCCTTGGCATTGGCTTCACCCATTACGTAGGACTGAAAGTGCTGTCGCAGATGGCACCTTGTACTGCCGCCGAGCTTGGTCAGGCCATCAACCAGGTGCCCAGTGCGGTCACCCGCTTGCTGGACCGGCTGGAGGCACTGGGCGCAGTGCGCCGTGAGTCGCATGCACAGGACAGAAGGGCCTTGCAGATCGTAGTGACCGACGAAGGTCGTGTGTTGTGGCAGCAACTCAAGGTGCGTGGTGACCGGATCATGGATCTGGCCCTGGGCGACTTGAGTGATGCCGAACGTGACCAATTGTTTTCCCTGTTGACCCGAGTACGGGACGCTCTCTCTCCCCCATGAAAATCTCTCCCTTGAACTACACGCGCCCGTTGCTGTCGGGTGCCTTGGTGTTGGCGCTTGGCGCCTGCGCCAGCAGCCGTGGCCTGCAGCCGCAGGGCCAGCTGTTGGACGCTGACAGCCTGCAGGCCGGGCGCAGCCTGGCGGTAGCGCCGCTCAGTGCTGCGGGCTTTCCTGCCGCTGATTGGTGGCGTGCATTCGCTGATCCGCAGCTGGATGCGCTGGTCGCCGAGGGCCTGCGCAGCAATCCCTCGCTGGAAGCAGCCGATGCGCGCCTGCGCCAAGCGCAGGCACAGGCGTCCGGCGCCAATGCCGAGCGCAAGCCGAACTTGTCGCTGTCGCCGGGCTATACCGGGCTGACCTTGCCCAAATCGATGGCCGGTGATCTTGGTGGCGATTACATGGGCAGCGTGCAGGCGGTCGCCAACTTCAGTTATGGCGTCGATCTGTGGGGCGGCAAGCGCGCGAACTGGGAAGCAGCGGTAGATAGCGTGCATGCCTCGACGGTGGACGCACAGGCGGCCCGGCTGGATCTGTCTGCCGCCATCGTCCAGACCTATGTGCAGCTGGCCCATGCCGGCCAGTTGCAGCGGGTTGCCAATGACGAACTGGCGCGCGCCGAAAAGACACTTGAGCTCACCAATCAGCGTCGCCGCGCGGGAATCGACAGCAATCTGCAGGTAACCCAGGCGCAGGCCCGGTTGCCGTTGGCGCACCAGCAGCAGTTGGCCGCGCAGCAGCAGATCGATTCCGCCCGAAACGCCTTGGCGGCGTTGCTGGGGCAGGGGCCGGATCGCGGGCTGGATATTGCCGTCCCGGCTGAATTGAATCCGCTGGTGCTGCAACTGCCAAGCGTGCTGCCCAGCGAACTGCTCGGTCGTCGCCCGGACATCGTCGCAGCGCGCTGGCGGGTGGAAGCGGCAGACAAGCAGATCAAGGTCGCCAAAACCCGCTTCTATCCCAGCCTCAACCTGACCGCACTGGGCGGCGTGGTGTCGAAGAACCTGGACAGCCTGTTGCAGAGCGGCTCCACCTTCGGCGTGTTGGCGCCGGCACTGAGCCTGCCGATCTTCGACGGCGGCCGCCTGCGTGCCGGTTTGGCCGGCAGTGATGCCGAATACGACCTGGCAGTGGCCAATTACAACCACACCGTGATCGAGTCGCTGCGCGATGTGGCCGACCAGGTCACCGCACTGCGCTCGCTGGCCCAGCAGGTGCAGGCCCAGCAGCAGGCGCAAGCCACCGCGCAGGCCGCCTATGACCTTGCCCAGCAGCGCTACCGCGCTGGCATCGGCAATTACCTTGATGTGCTCGGCACGCAGGACCAGTTGCTGCGCAGCCAGCAGCAGCTGAGCAATCTGCAGTCACAGCAACTGCTGTCCTCGGTGCGCCTGAGCGCGGCATTGGGCGGAGGCTTCCAGCCTGACGCTAGCGCCGAACCTGCTGTTGCCATCAACGCCAATTCGAAATCCTGAGACGCCTCCCCATGAGCCAGACCTCCTCCCCCGAAGCGGCAGCTGCCGCACCCAATCGTCGCGGCAAGTTGCTGCGCGCCGTGTTGTTGATCGTGGTGATCCTGTTGGTGGCATTTGCTGCCTGGTACTACTTCCTTGGCCGCTGGGCCGAGGAGACCGATGACGCCTATGTTGGCGGCAACCAGGTGCAGATCACCCCGCTGATCGCCGGTACCGTGGTCGCCATTGCTGCTGATGACGGCATGAAGGTGGAGCAGGGGCAATTGCTGGTGCAGTTGGACCCTGTCGATACCGAAGTGGCGATGCAGCAGGCGCGTGCCAATCTGGCCCGTACCGTGCGCCAGGTGCGTGGGCTGTACCGCAGCGTGGAAGGTGCGCAGGCGGAATTGAACGCGCGCCAGGTCAGCGTCAAGCGCGCCCGCGAAGATTTCGCCCGCCGCCGTGACCTGGCCGCCACCGGTGCGATCTCGAACGAAGAGCTGGCCCATGCCCGTGACGAACTGGCGGCCGCCGAAGCCGCGGTTGCCGGTTCGCGTGAAACCGTCGAGCGCAGCCGCGCGCTGGTCGATGACACCGTCATCGCCACCCAGCCGGATGTGGAAGCGGCGGCTGCGCAGCTGCGTCAGGCCTATCTCAACAATGCCCGTGCCGGCATCGTTGCACCGGTTGGCGGTTACGTCGCACGCCGCTCGGTGCAGGTTGGCCAGCGCGTGCAGCCGGGTGCTGTGCTGATGGCGGTGGTGCCAGCGGAGCAGATGTGGGTGGATGCCAACTTCAAGGAAACCCAGCTGCGCCACATGCGCCTGGGCCAGGAAGTGGAGCTGCGCTCGGACCTGTATGGCGGTGATGTGACCTACAAGGGCCGTGTCACCAATCTGGGCCTGGGCACCGGCTCGGCGTTCTCGCTGTTGCCGGCACAGAACGCCAGCGGCAACTGGATCAAGATCGTGCAGCGCGTACCCGTGCGCATCACCATCGACGCCAAGCAACTGGCCGAACATCCCTTGCGCCTGGGTCTGTCGATGAAGGCAGAGGTCAACCTGCACGACCAGAATGGCACGGTGTTGCCGGTCGAAGCGGCCAAGGGCACGGTCTATGGCACCGAGATCTATGCCAAGCAGTTGCATGATGCCGACGCCATGATCCACAGCATCATCCAGGACAACCTGCCGCAGTCTGCGCGCGCCAGCTGAGGTCATCATGTCTGCTCAAGCTCCCACTGCACCCGCCGCACCTGCGGCTGGAGCAGGGCCGGCCAATGTAGCCCTGTGCACGGCGGGCCTGGCCCTGGCTTCGTTCATGCAGGTGCTGGATACCACCATCGCCAACGTCTCGTTGCCGACGATTGCCGGCAACCTCGGTGCCAGTTCGCAGCAGGCGACCTGGGTGATCACCTCGTTCGCGGTCAGCACCGCGATCGCGCTGCCGCTGACTGGCTGGCTGAGCCGTCGCTTCGGTGAGGTCAAGTTGTTCATGTGGGCGACGATCGCGTTCTCGATCGCCTCATTGTTATGCGGCATTGCACAGAGCATGGGCATGCTGGTGGTGTCGCGCGCGCTGCAGGGCTTTGTGGCCGGGCCGATGTACCCGATCACCCAGTCACTGCTGGTGTCGATCTATCCACGGGAGAAACGCGGGCAGGCGCTGGCCTTGCTGGCGATGATCACCGTGGTCGCGCCGATTGCCGGGCCCATCCTCGGTGGTTGGATCACCGACAACTACAGCTGGGAATGGATCTTCCTGATCAACGTGCCGCTGGGCGTGATCGCCGCTGCGGTGGTTGGCAGCCAGTTGCGCCATCGCGTGGAAACGACCGAGCGGCCGAAGATGGACTACGTTGGCCTGGTCACCCTGGTGATCGGCGTCGGCTGCCTGCAGTTGATGCTGGACCTGGGCAACGAGGAGGACTGGTTCAACTCGGCCAAGATCGTGGTGCTGACCTGTATCGCAGCGGTGATGCTGACGGTATTCGTGATCTGGGAGCTGACCGACAAAGATCCTATCGTTGACCTGAAGTTGCTGCGGCATCGCAATTTCCGCGCCGGCACCTTGGCCATGATCGTTGGCTATGCCGCGTTCTTTTCGGTGGCCTTGATGATTCCGCAGTGGCTGCAGCGCGACATGGGCTATACCGCGATCTGGGCCGGTCTGGCGACTGCGCCCTTGGGTATCCTGCCGATCATGGTGGCGCCGGTGCTGGGCAAGTTCGGTCACAAGGTGGACATGCGCTACCTGGCATCAATCGCCTTCTTTGTATTGTCGATGACCAGCTTCATTCGTTCCGGCTTCAACCTGCAGGTCAACTTCGAGCATGTCGCTGGCGTGCAGTTGCTGATGGGCGTGGGCTTGGCGCTGTTCTTCATGCCGGTGCTGCAGATTCTGTTGTCCGACCTTGAAGGGCGCGAGATTGCTGCTGGCTCAGGTCTGGCTACATTCCTGCGGACCCTGGGCGGCAGCTTCGCGGCGTCGTTGACCACCTGGCTGTGGGCGCGTCGCACCCAACAACATCATGCGGACCTGACCGAGCATGTGTCGCTGTACGACCCGGGCATGCACGATCAGGTGACTGCGATGGGGCAGGGTGACCTGCAGCATGGCGCAGCGATGCTCAACGAGATGATCAACCACCAGGCATCGCAGATGGGCTTCAATGACATCTTCCTGCTGCTGGGCTGGGTGTTCCTGTTGATCATCGGCCTGGTGTGGTTGGCCAAGCCGCCGTTTGGTGCAGGGGGTGGTGCAGCATCGGCAGGCGGGCATTGATGCAGCTTGTAGGAGCGGCGTAAGCCGCGAAGCCGACAGCAATAACGCTACAGCGAAGCCCGCCATCCGAAAGATTGCGGGCTTCGCTTTGTGTAGTGCCGAGCCATGCTCGGCAAGGGGCTTTACCGGTGATGCCGCTGCCGAGGATGGCGCGGCACTACAGGTGGGTTTGTCGGTAGGGCATCTGCCGAGCACGGCTCGGCACTACAAATCACGGGCACAAAAAAACCCGCTTTCGCGGGTTGTTTCGTTTGAGTCATGGTGCCCAGGAGAGGACTCGAACCTCCACGGAGTTGCCCCCGCTAGCACCTGAAGCTAGTGCGTC
>NZ_JBRREH010000133.1:0-7584 GCF_056760175.1 Stenotrophomonas sp. STEN021
CTGCAGTCCCTAAGCCCCCTTATTTTTTGACGGCGCGGCGAACGCCGCGAAGCTCGTAAGGACTGACCCGCCGGCAATCCTCGAACCGCAGCACTCTTGGATTGCGCACCCATCCGTGCCTGGAGAGATGGTCAGCTTCGCGGCTTACACCGCTCCTACAAGCAATCGCCGCCCCCACAAGCCAGCCTGCTTTTACGCGCGGTTCTTCAACAGCATTTCCAACGCCTTGCCCACCGCCACGAACGCAAACGCGCCAGTGATGTGGGTTGCCGCGCCCAGCCCACCACCGCAATCCAGCTTCAAGGCTTCATCCGGGCCCAGGTTCGGGCGGATGCCACAGACGCTACCGTCGGCCTGCGGGTACTTCACGTTCTCCAGCGAATACACCGCCGGCACGCCGAAATAGCGCTTTGCGCTCTTGGGGAAATTGAACTCGCTGCGCAGCTTCTTGCGGATCAGCGCCATCATCGCGTCATGCTCGGTCCGCGACACATCACGCACCCGCACCAAGGTTGGATCGGTACGGCCACCGGCTGCGCCGATGGTGATCATCGGCAGCTTGCGACGGCGGCACCAGGCGATGGTTTCCACCTTTACCCGGAAGCTGTCGCAGGCGTCGATCACCAGGTCAAAACCGCGGTCCAGCAGCTCGGCCATATTGGCCGGGGTCAGGAACGACTCCACCGCCTCGACCTCGACGTCCGGGTTGATCGCACGGCAGCGCTCAGCCATCGCCACAGACTTGTTGCGGCCATACTGCCCGGCCATCGCCGGCAGCTGACGGTTGGTATTGGAGACGCAGATATCGTCGGCATCGATCAGGCTCAAATGGCCGACCGCCGAGCGCACCAGCGCCTCCACGATCCACGAGCCAACCCCGCCCATGCCGACCACGGCGACCTTGCAGCCGCTCAGGTGGGTGATGGTGCCGGCTCCGTACAGCCGGTCGATACCGGCAAAGCGCTCACGCAATTCTTCTTTCATCCGCGCATTTTACGGCCTGCCCCGGACCTGCGGCGAGCCGCGCGCCGGCACGATGACACAGGCTTCGCTCGTACCGCTGCATAATGACCACCAGTCGAACCCCTTTGCCAATAGCCTGGAGCCAACGCAATGTCCGACCCTGCACCCGCCCGTCCCCCGTCCAAAGCCTCGCGCTACCTGTTCGTCCTGCTCGCCGGCCTGTTGATCGGGGGAATTGCCACCGTGATGGCGATGCGCGCCATCCAGGCCCGCCAGGACCACTTCCCGGACAGCCTGATGACGGTCATGGCCAAGCAGGCCCAACTGCTGGGCGAGAGCCAGAAGCAGAATCGCTGCAGTGTCACCGACAGCACACCGCGCCTCCAGACCCTGCGCGCATTGGCCAACGACCTGGAAACCGCCTTCCCCGGCCTGCGCGACGACGAGCGCTTCCAACAGCACGCCAGCCGCTATCGCGCCACCTTGAACGATGCATTGTCCAAGCCGCCGGCAGATTGCGCGGCACTGGCTGCTGCAGTGCAAAAAATCGGCAGTGACTGCAAGTCATGCCACCAGGACTTCAAGTAAGCAGACTGCGTTTTCACATGTGATTGGCCCTCCATTCACATGCAAAACTGCAGGATCTTCGCCGCGGGTCACGCAACAGTACCCACTTTCAATCTGGCAAGGAGAAACACCATGAAGATCCAACTGATCGCTGTAGGCGCAATTGCCAGTCTGGCGCTGGCCGGTTGCGCCACCTCCCCCGGTTACGGCGGTGGCTACAACAACGGCGGCTACAACAATGGTGGCAACTACGGCAACAACAACGGCTACAACCAGAACCGTTGCACCGACTGCGGCATCGTCACCCGCATCGATACCGTCGCCTCCGGCCGCACCGCCCCCAGTGCCACTGGCGCTATCCTGGGCGGCATCGTCGGCGCTGTTGCCGGCCATGAGATTTCCGACAAGACCGGTGGCAGCAAGGGCAACCAGAACATCGCCGCCGTTGCAGGTGCCGTCGGCGGCGCCATGGCCGGCAACAAGATCCAGCAGAACGTCACCGGCAACTCGTATGACATCCAGGTCCGCATGGACGATGGCCGCGTGATCGTGGTCAACCAGAAGGACCTGGGCGGGATCCGCGAAAACACCTACGTACGCGTGGTAAATGGCCGCGTGGTGATCCGCTGAGCCCATACCGTCAGCGCTGACGAAGAAAGGCCCGCTTGCGCGGGCCTTTCTTTTGGCTGCACTGCCGCCGGATCAGGCCGGTTGTACGGCGTCAGCCTGCAGGCCCTTCTGGCCCTGCACAACAGTGAAGGTGACCTTCTGGCCTTCCTTCAGGCTTTTGAAGCCATCGGTCTGGATGGCGCGGAAGTGCACGAACACGTCCTCACCATTTTCGCGGCTGATGAAGCCGAAGCCCTTGGCGTCGTTGAACCACTTGACGGTACCGGTTTCGCGATCAGACATCTCGACTAACTCCCTGTAACTCTTTCGTTTGATGGTTACGCCCGGTGAGGCGGCTGGTTGCAAGGAGGAAGCGAGGTGCAACGATGCAGCAAATCCTTCGATCTACCCATCAGGCCACGATTCACGGTGACCTTGCCAAGCTCAGCGGCTGCAACTTAACTCGGGGCAAAGCAAATTGCAACACCGCGCGACACGATAAAGTCAACCCCTATCCGACCCCCTTCAGAGTACACATGGACTATTCATTCATCTTCTATCTGGTTGGCGCCCTGCTGGTCCTGGTTGGCATAGCCGGCATCATCCTGCCGGCCTTGCCGGGGGTGCCCTTGGTATTCGTCGGCCTGCTATTGGCCGCATGGGGCGACGGCTTCAACCGGGTAGGCTGGATGCCACTGGTGGTATTGGGCGTACTGACGGTCATCTCGATCATCGTGGATGTGCTCTGCACCATCGCCGGTGCCAAGAAGGTGGGCGCGAGCAAGCTGGCCCTGATCGGCTCGGCGATAGGTACGGTGGTGGGCCTGTTCTTCATGCCTATCGGCCTCTTCGCCGGGCCGTTTCTTGGCGCGCTGGGCGGCGAATACCTGCACGGCCGACAGCTCGGCCAGGCGACCAAAGTCGGCCTCGGCACCTGGCTGGGCATCGTCCTTGGAGTGGCACTCAAGCTGGGTCTGGCGGTCGCCATGGTCGGTGTGTTCGCCATTGCCTGGTTCTTCTGAGCGCCGCCTTAACTCCACCTCGACAGTGGAATCGCCGACAATCCCGACCTGCCACTATTGTCGGGGCAGTCCCTTCGATTGCCCCGACCCGGCCACCCCACCGCGACCGGATGGAACCCATGCGAACCCAAGATCTCCCCCATGCCCTGCTGCTCATCCTGAGCGGCGCAAGTGCCTCGGCGCTTGCCCAGGAATCGATGCCGACACCCGCCTCACCGCAGGCCTGCTTCGCGCTTGAGACAGATGCCACCCGTCTGGCCTGCTACGACAATGCGCTCGGCCGTACCCCGACCGACACCCGCGCAGCCGATGCCGCAGCGGCGGCGGCTCTGCAGGCGCGCAAGGAGGCCAAGGCCACCGCCAAGGAGCTGGACGCGCCACTGCCGCGGCGCAACGAGCTGTTCGCGCATGACGAACTGGACTCCGCCGCCGCCAATGCCGGACGCGGTTCTTTGCTGGACAGCCGCTGGGAGCTGGCCAAGGACTCCAAGTTGGGCTTGTTCCAGCTGCGCGCCTACAAGCCTGTCTATCTGCTGCCGGCATTCTGGAGCAGCAAGCCCAACGAGATGCCGCACTCGCCCAATCCCAACAACACCGTCACCCAGGCCGAGGAGCTGGACAGCACCGAGCTGAAGTTCCAGCTCAGCTTCAAGACCAAGGTCACCGAGAATCTGTTTGGCGACAACGGCGACATCTGGGTCGGCTACACCCAGAGCTCGCGCTGGCAGGCCTATAACAGCGAACTGTCGCGGCCGTTCCGCGAGACCAACTACGAACCGGAAGTGATGTTGACCTTCCGCAACGGCTACTCGCTGTTCGGCTGGAACGGGCGCATGACCGGCTTCAGCCTGAACCATCAGTCCAACGGCCGCAGCGATCCACTTTCGCGCAGCTGGAACCGGGTGGTGATGAACGTCGGCCTGGACCGCGAGAACTGGGCCATCATGCTGCGCCCCTGGTACCGCATCCCGGAAGGCCGCAGCGACGACAACAACCCGGATATCGAGGACTACATGGGCCGTGGTGACGCCACCCTGGTCTACAACCGCAACGGCCATGAGCTGGCCATCACCGGCCGCCATTCATTGCGCAGTGGTGATCGCTCGCATGGCTCGCTGCAGATGGATTATGGGTTTCCCATCAACAAACTGCTGCGCGGCCATGTCCAGGTCTTTGATGGCTACGGCGAGAGCATGATCGACTATAACCACCGGGCGACGTACATCGGTGTTGGCGTGTCCCTGCTGGAGTGGTTCTAAGCAATGAAAGCCACCATCTGGCATAACAACCGCTGCTCCAACTCACGCGGCGCGCTGGCCCTGCTGCAGGAGGCCGGTGTCGACGTCGAGGTGATCAACTACCTCGATCACCCACCTTCGCCCGCACAGTTGCGCACGCTGTTGGACGCCATGGACATGCCGGCTCGGGACCTGCTGCGCAGCAAGGAAGCAGCCTACACCGAGCTGGAACTGGCCTCCAAACTCGATGACGAGGCCGCACTGATCGAAGCGATGAGCCAGTACCCGACGCTGATCAACCGTCCCATCGTGCGTACCGCCAAGGGCACGGCCCTGTGCCGCCCGCCGGAGACCGTACTCGACCTGATCGACTGAGGCCGGTTGGCTGCAGCATCTGCTCTGGTGCCGCATTGGGCGGCACCAGGCAACCTCAGTGGCCCTTGGCGCCAGCCTGGACGATGGCGTCGTAGAGCTCTTCGAAGCTTTGCCTGGGCTGGAACAATTCGCCATTGATGAAAAAAGCCGGTGTGCCAGTGACGCCGCTGCGCATGCCACCTTCGATATCACGTTGGATGTGCAGCAGATGGGTGTTGTCATCCATTGCTGCAGCCAAGCCATCTTCCGGCAAACCCAACTCACGCATCAACTCGCGGTAGACCACCTCACCCAGCTGTTGCTGGCTGCGGAATAGCGCGTCATGCGCCTCCCAGAATTTACCGTGGGCAGCGGCGTACTCGGCGGTGATCGCCGCTGGCAACGCCTGCGGGTGGGCCTGCACCAACGGGAAGTTGCGGAACACCAGGCACAGCCCATCGCCAAAGCGCTGCTGCAGGCGCTTGACCAGTGAGAACGCTTCGCCGCAATACGGGCACTGGTAGTCCGCGTATTCAACCAGTACGACCGCAGCACCCAGATCACCCTGGATGTGATCAGCCGCACTTACCGGAACCGTCAATCCACTCATACGTCTACCCCAGATCAATCCCGGAAACACCACCGTACAAGCACATGACGTAGCCGTGCCTGATGCCCATCAAACTACCGGCATGGGTGCACAGCCAGCGTGAAGCAGGCCGTCCCTTGGTGCCCGTGCCACTTCCCCCGTTCAGCAGACACAGGCAGAATCGGCCGATCAAAGACAGGAAGTCCGCAATGGTTCGCACCCGCCGCTCATTCTTTGCCTACGGCTCCGCGCTGCTCGGCGTCTTGAGCCTGCTGGCGGTCGCCTGCTTCCACTTCCCCGAGCTGCTGACCAGCCGCGAGTTCCGCGCGGTCTACAACGAACAGTTTGCCCGCCATCTGTTGCTGGTTGGCCTGGCCGCTGCTTTCCTCATGGGCACGCTTGCAATCCTGCGCGATCGCAACAAGCGGATCGCCACCTTGGGCGTGGGCACTGCAACCTTGGCAGTGCTGCTGGGCGGCACCAATGTGCAGTTCGACGCCATCGGCCAGACCCCTTATTCACTGGGGCTGGATTGGTTCGTGCTGTCGCTGTTTTTCTCGGCGCTGGTGTTCGTGCCGCTGGAACGTTATCTGGGAAAACGCGAGCTGTCGCCGCTGCGTCCCGGCTGGCGCACCGATGTGGCCTATTTCTTCATGAGCCACGTGCTGGTGCAGTTCATCCTGATCCTGGTCACCGCCTCCACCTCGACCATCGCGGGGCTGGCCGCGTTCCCCGGACTGAAAGCAGCCATCCAGTCATTGCCGGTATGGGTTCAGTTCCTGATTGCGGTCTTCGTCGCCGACATGGCCCAGGCCTTGCTGCACCGCGCGTACCACAACATCCCCTGGCTCTGGCGCTTCCACGCCGTGCACCACTCCAGCCGGCACATGGATTGGCTGGCCGGCTCGCGCGTGCATTTTGTCGAGATCGTACTGACCCGCAGTGCGGTACTTCTGCCGCTACTGATCCTCGGCTTCTCGACCTCGGCGGTGAACGCCTACGTGATCCTGGTCGGCCTGCAGGCGGTGCTGGCACACGCCAATCTGGGCATCCGCTTTGGCTGGCTGGAATACCTGCTGGTATTGCCGCGTTACCACCATTGGCACCACGCCCGGAAACAGGAATATGTAGACGTCAATTACGCCATCCACCTGCCGCTGGTGGACATGTTGATGGGCACCTTCAAGCTGCCGCGTGATCAAGCACAATGGCCGCAGGAATATGGCGTGATGAAGCTGGAAACCGTGCCCAAAGGCATCATCAAGCAGCACCTGATGCCGTTCCAGGGCGGGCGGAAATTCGACGACCACGTCGATTGAGCGCTTCGAGCTTTTGCTCTTGTAGGAGCGGCGTCAGCCGCGAAGCCACAAATGCCGCCGCTTCATCCTGCATACCACCGCCCACTCACCACCAATCATCAATCCCCTCACGCCGATAAACCTCGGCAAATGCCGGCCTAGCCTTCATCCGCGCCGCATGCGCAGCCAGCACCGGCCAGCTGTCGGTAGGCCGCGGCATATTGCGGCTCCAGCGCATCAACATGGTCAACATGAAATCGACGGTGCTCAGCTGATCGCCCAGAACGTAAGGGCCATGGGCAGCCAGGTGATTCGCCATCTGCTGCCAGGCTGCCTCCAACTGCGCGCTGGCACGCACCTTCACCGCTTCCGCATTCGATTCTCCCGCAGGCTCGTGCGGATAGAACCAGGCACGGTAGGCCGGCATCAGCGTGTACACGCAGAAGCACATCCAACGGTAGTAGTCGCCACGCGCTGCTGCACCAATCGCAGGTGCCAACCCTGCCTGCGGATGCAGATCGGCCAACTGCATGGCAATGGCGGCGGACTCGGTCAGCACCTGTCCATCGATGACCAGTGCGGGTACGCGGCCGACGGGATTGATCGCAAGGAACTCCGCTGACTTCTGCTCAGCGCGGTCAAAATCCAGCTGGCGCAGCTCATGCTCTATGCCGAGCTCAAGCAAGAGCCAATGCACCACCAACGAAGCAGTACTTTGCGATCCGTACAGAACAACTGACATGCGCTGAGTTCCCGGCTGTAGAAGGCCCATTCTAAAGCGCAAATGCAAAGCCCCTCCCCAACCCTCTCCTTGCTTGCGGCAAGGGGAGGAGGTAGTGCCGAGCCATGCTCGGCAGAGGCTTTCCCGGCGATCCATCAATCGGTAGTGCCGAGCCATGCTCGGCAGAAGCTTTCCCGGTGATCCAAGCATTGTGGGAGCGGCG